>JBAZGB010000072.1:0-10121 GCA_041653135.1 Eubacteriales bacterium
TTAATTCCTGCATTACCGGCACAGTCAGAGCGGGCGCTCTTAGATCCTTAAACACCCCTCCATAACTCCCTATCGCAGTACGCACCGCTGCTACAATCACTACATCGTCCAATTTTTCCTGTCCCCCTCATCATACCTTTTTCTACTCCAGCAACTAATCTATCTTACAACTAATACTAACGCTTCACCTTCTATAACGACCACACCCGTTTGGTTGTAACATATAGTTTTTAACTTAGGTCTACTCTTTTCCGCAAGCTTTTCGATAACTAATCTCCGCTTATCTCTGCAAAACGGTACACATCTTGCTCTGTAAAGGTTTTAGTAGTCGAAGCTTTTTTGAGCTTGCCCTATTAAAATAGACTCTGAGAATATCGGGTTTTCTCCTGTTCTCATAGGATTATAAGCCGTGACCGTCCTTGACATGGAGCCTCGACCTGTGTTTCCAAGGGACAGAAGGCAGCCCAGCTTCGCTTGTTGCCCTTACCCAAAAGGCTAACACAGGCATTGCATTCTCCATGTAAAGGATCTCCATTTCGCTACCATATCGGTCACACCCTATAAAGTATTATGTTTAATACTCATAAAAGCCTCTTCCGGTCTTTTTGCCTAAATGGCCCGCACGCGCCATCTGCCTCAGAAGTGGAGCAGCTTTAAACTTTGGACCAAATTCTGTTTCCAGAATATCTAAAATAAAAACAATGGTATCAATACCCACCAAATCCATCAGGGCACAGGGTCCCTGGGGTACATTCGTGCTGTAGACCATGGCGTCATCTACATCTTTAGGTGTATTGCCGTCCATAACTGTGTAAGCCGCTTCATTTAAATAAGCATTTAGGATCCGGCTTGTGATAAAACCGGCGTAATCTTCTGCTACAAACGGGAACTTATTGATGCTCCTGACAAATTCGACAGCAGAGTCAATGGTTTCCTGAGAGGTAACTCTACCCCTGATCAGTTCAACGCCCTTCATAACCGGAACAGGATTCATGAAATGCATGCCGACTACTTGTTCGGGGCGCTTTGTTGCTGCCGCAATGGCGGTAATCGGAAGAGAGGACGTGTTAGACGCCAGAATAGCATGGCTGGGAGCTAATTTGTCTAATTGTTCAAAGATTCCCGCCTTTAGATCGAGCTTTTCGGGCACGGCCTCAATGACTAAATCAGCATCTGTAACAACATCTAGAGATGTGGAAGAACTAATCCGACTCAGAGTATTCTCTTTTTCCTCTGCGCTAATCTTGTTCTTCTCAACAAGTTTAGACAAGCTCTTTTCTATTTTCTGCCGTGCCTGAGACAGCAAGGATTCATTAATATCCTCCATCGTAACTTGGTAGCCGCTCTGAGCAACAACTTGTATTATACCGTTACCCATGGTACCCGTTCCCAAAACAACAACCTTGCTTATTTTCATCAATTAATACCCTCCTTATGTTTTACAGAAGTTCAATACTGGTGTCTCACCCTTCCCTTTGATTTTAAGGTCCCTTTACTTATCGCGTTAGTTAGGACAGATCAGGTGTTTTTTCGATCACCACGGACATCCCCATACCTCCGCCGGAACACAGCGCTGCCAGGCCTTTACTCAAATTACGTTTATACATTTCATGAATTAAGGATACTACAATGCGGATCCCCGAACACCCGACAGGATGCCCTAAAGCAATACCACTACCGTTAACGTTGGTGTTCTTACGATCCAGCCCTAATTCTTTTTCAACGGCTAAATACTGAGCCGCAAATGCCTCATTGATTTCAAACAAGTCAATATCTGCAGTAGTCAGTCCCGTTTTTTTCAATGCCATACGGGTTGATGGTACGGGTCCAATCCCCATGTAGTCAGGATCTACTCCGGCTACCGCGTACGATACCACCCTGGCAAGGGGTTTTATTCCTAATCTGTCTGCCGTACGCTTAGACATTATCAGCACCCCGGCTGAACCGTCGTTTATTCCGGAAGAATTGCCGGCGGTAACTGTGCCACCTTTTACAAAAGCCGGCGGCAATTTGGCCAGTTTCTCCAATGTCATATTATCTATCGGGTGTTCATCTTTATCTATATATACCGGATCACCTTTGCGCTGCGGTATGCCGACAGGTACAATTTCATCATTGAACCGGCCTTCCTTTATTGCCGCCACAGCCCGTTGCTGGCTTTGCAACGATATTTCATCCTGTTCCTCACGGCTAATGTTGTACTTTTTGGCAACATTCTCGGCCGTAACACCCATCCCAACGCCGGTACCCAGTTGCGTAAGGCCGTCCCACATACCGTCACGCGCTTCGATGTGCCGCATTCTCGATCCCCATCTTAATTCATCAATAGTGTAAGGGACATTGCTCATGCTCTCGGTTCCCCCGGCCAATATAACTTCCGCGTCTCCACACTTAATTGCCTGAGTTCCCATAACCAAACTTGACATCCCCGAAGTACATGTCCGGTGAACAGTTATCCCCGGCACTTCGACAGGTATGCCGGCTTGCAATGCCGCCACTCGAGCCAAGTTTGTCTCATCTTTGGTGCGCTGATAACAACAACCCCAGATAACATCGTCTATTATTGCTGGATCAATTTCAGATCGCCTAATTAATTCCTGCATTACCGGCACAGTCAGAGCGGGCGCTCTTAGATCCTTAAACACCCCTCCATAACTCCCTATCGCAGTACGCACCGCTGCTACAATCACTACATCGTCCAATTTTTCCTGTCCCCCCTCGCCGTACTTTTTTCCACTCCGGCAACTAATCGCGAAATTATCATCAACATTCACACGGGATTATAATCTCCGCTTATCTCTGCAAAACGGTACACATCTTGCTCTGTAAAGGTTTTAGTATTCGAAGCTTTTTCGCCAACTCTTATCTCGTCAAAAGTTCCACATAATAACATTACCTGTGCGCCTGCTATTTGTCTGGGTCGTACACCTCTATTTGTACCCCATGAGCTGATTTTGGATGGATAAAATTAGCAGTTCCGAATTTACCTTTCATTGGTTGATCCATGATAAATTTTGCCCCGGCCTCCCGCAATCTGGCCATGTCTTCCTCCACATTGTCAGACCTAAGGGAAATCAAAAATAACCCTTCTCCTTTGGTACTGACAAATTTCGCAATTGATGAGTCCTCTGACTCTGATGCGATAATATTAAAGACAAAACCATTTAATTCAAAGACCGCGCCCTTTAGTCCAGGAACAGCAAAGTCGTCTGATGCCAACATTTTCGTCGGCTTGGACCCCAACAACCCTTCGTATTTTTTGACCGCCTCCTCAAGATCTTTGACTGCAACATTGATCCCGTAAACACCCTTAATCACAATTAGCACCTCTCTCCTTCATAGAATCTAGTAATTGATTATAAATGAATTTAAGTATAGCATACTAAAAATAACGGTGCAAGATACTGGGAAAGACTTTTATAAATACATGCGCTTCTCGGTAAAAATGATGCTATACTATCCGCCACCAACACTGCTTGGCAAAATTATTTAAGCAAGAAACCTGCTATAATCTGTCGCTGGATCTGATTGGTACCTTCATAAATCTGAGTAATCTTAGCATCCCGCATCAGCTTTTCCATTGGGTATTCTTTCATATAGCCATAGCCACCAAATATCTGCAAGGCATCAACTGTCACCTTCATCGCTGTATCGCTGGCGACGCACTTTGCTGTTGCGCTTAACATACCATCAACCTGGCCTGCGTCGACTTTCGCAGCCGCCTGCCAGACCAGTGACCGGGAAGCCATCACAGCCATGGCCATATCCGCCAACATGAACTGTATCGCCTGCTGCTCAGCAATCGGTTTCCCGAACTGCACCCGCTGCTTGGCATATCTTACCGCTTCATCAACCGCCCTCTGGGCAACGCCAACAGCAGCCGCGGCAATCGTCGTCCGCGTGATGTCGAGAGTGCGCATCGCAATCTTGAATCCTTCTCCTTCGTTCCCCAAGCGGTTTGCGACGGGCACGCGGACATCTTCAAGCAATACTTCAGCGATATGCGACGCCCGGTCTCCCATCTTATCTTCTTTTTTGCCCATCGATAACCCAGTGGTGCCGGCCGGTATAATGAAGGCCGTCAATCCCTTGATACCTTTGCTTCTGTCTATGCTGGCAAAAACTGTGTGAAGATCCGCTATGCCGCCATGGGTAATGAAACATTTTACGCCATTGATGGTGTACTCGTCACCAACCTTTTGGGCACGGGTTGATACCGCGCTGGCGTCTGACCCCGCGTTTGGTTCTGTCATGGCAAATGCGGCCAGCTTCGCACTTTTTGTAAAACCCGTTAGAAACTTCTCTTTTTGTTCTTCGGTACCGCTTAGCAGAAGAGGGGTGAGCGCAAGGCTAGTTCCTCCAAATGCGCCATAGACTCCCAGGCACCCGTATGCTATTTCTTCGTAGATTAGCACCTCTGTCAAACAGTCCACGCCCTGTCCGCCATATTTTTCCGGCACATTTAGGTTCCATAAACCGATATCAAACGCTTTTTGAATGATGGGCCACGGCATTTCGGCTTTTTTGTCATATTCAGAGGCAACAGGAATAATTTCTTTCTTTGCAAAATCTCTCGCCAGCTTCTGGATTTCTTTCTGTTCATCGGTAAGTTCAAACATAGTAGTCACTCTCCATGTTATTTAATCGACTCTCACAATAATGGCGTCACCCTGGGCCAAACCACCGCAAATCGCGGCTGCGCCATACCCGCCTCCTCGCCTTCTAAGCTCATTGATCATAGTCATCACAATTCTGCCGCCACTGGCGGTATTTGGGTGTCCGATGGCAATAGCTCCTCCGTTGACATTGAGACGTTTCCTAATGTCCTTAAGTTTTCCCGAGTCACCGTCGGCCAGTATTTTGCTGCTGACTAGAGTTACTGCCGCAAAAGCCTCATTGATTTCAAGCAATTTAAGATCATCTACCTTCATCGCGGCCCTCTGCAAGACAGTCCTTATGGCTTTAGCCGGGGCTTCCACCAAAAGTTGAGGTTCCAACGCTACGCTGGCGGATGCAATTACTGTGGCAAGAATGGGTAATCCTAAAGCTAGGGCTTTTTTCTTGCTCATTAGCAGGACTGCCGTCGCGCCATCATTTAAGCCAGGCGAATTGCCTGCGGTGCAGGTCGGACTTCCGTAAATCAGCGCAAGCTTTGCCAGCTTGTCTAAGGAAATGTCTGGCCGGTACTGCTCATCAATTTCCAAGGTGACAGGCCCACCTTTCTTCTGGGGAATGGTTAAGGGTAGCATTTCTTCTTTTAGTTTCCCTGCGGCGTGAGCCTCACCATAACGGCTGTGGCTGATCGCTGCCCATTCATCCTGTTCCTCACGGCCGATTCCATGCTTCAAAGCAACATTCCCGGCATCTACAGCTACAGGCGCAAAGTCTTTATAGCCTAACTCAAACAGTGGATCCTCCATAGTGACAGGCCCAATCCGATGTCCGGCAAACCTCAGGTTCCGAACAATAAGCGGCATCTGACTAAATGTTGTGACACCTCCGGCAATGACTACATCTGCTTCCCCCGCCAAAATGGTCAAGGCGCCCAACCGTATAGCAGACATTGCCGAGACACAGGCCTTGTCAAGCGAGCATGACGGCGTTTCCGGGGACAGCCCCGCCTTTATGAGCGTTTGCCGGGCAATCACTGGGGTATATACGTCTTTAAAGGATGCTGTATCGCCAACACCCCAGAAAATGTCATCAACTAAACCGTCATAACCACACCGGGCCATAACCTCGCGCATGACAATTGCTCCCAGATCAACCGGGTTATATTCTTTCAGGCTGCCACCAAACCTGCCAAAAGGGGTCCTCAAGGCGCTAACAATAACTATCTCATTCATTTTCAATCCCCCAAATCTAATTTCAATGAATACTCCAACCTCCATCAACAATCAAAACCTGACCGTGCACATAATCGGAAGCATCCGAAGCCAGATACGCTATGGCTCCTTTGAGATCCTTGTCGGTGCCAAAACGACCGGCTGGAATGTATTCAAGAAATTCATTACGGCGCATTTCGAGTAATTTTTCGGTCATGTGCGTTGGAAACCAACCTGGAGCAAGGGCATTTACGTTAACTCCGAATGGCGCCCACTTAGCCGCTAAATCCCTGGTCATATTGATAACCGCCCCTTTGCTTGCGTTATAGGATACGGAATCCACTATATTGGTCTTGCACCCAACCAAACCCATTATAGATGCGACGTTAATGATTTTCCCCTTACCCTGCTGTTTCATGATTCTAAAAGCTTCTTTCGCGGCCATAAAGACCCCGGTTAAGTTTACATCAAATACCTGCCGCCATTTATCCATGGGATAATCGGCGACGGGTGCTCCCCAAGAGATTCCCGCATTATTAACAAGGATATCCAATCGGTCAAAAGTTTCCACGGTCCGATTGACCATATTAACAATGTCTTCCTCCTTGGTTACATCGCATCTAACACCTAACGCCTTAATCCCAAATAACTGACTTATTTCGGCCGCGACCTTTTCACAACGTTCCCCCCTGCGGGCCGCCAGAACTAAATTGGCGCCGAGCTCGGCTAAGGCACAGGCCATTTGTTTGCCCAGTCCGGTGTACCCGCCGGTTACAACTGCCGTTTTACCGGAAAGATTTAATAAGTCCTTCAAATACATAATAATTCATCACCTTTACTTTCTAGAGAACAAATTTTCTTGTATAGCTAACTAGCTTAATATGTTGCTTAGGCAAACTTCTCTTCCGCTACTCAATAGCCCTTATATATCGGAGATCTCTTTTCTAAGAATGCCTTCATCCCCTCCTTTTGATCCTGGCTAGAAAAGCAATGCGCAAAGCAGTTTATCTCAAATTCCAGCCCGTCGTCGGTATCTGAGCCTATAGCCCGATGAATGCAACGTTTAGCCATGGATAAAGCAACAGGAGCCTTTTGCGATAATTTTTTTGCTAATTGTAATGTCTCAGACATAAGTTGTTCCGCTCCTACTACTTGATTCACTAAACCTATCTGCAACGCTTGTTCGGCTGAAATAATCTCACCAAGCATGATCATCTCTTTGGCTTTGCTCATTCCTACCAGCCTGGTCAAACGTTGCGTACCACCATTTCCCGGAATAATTCCCAAATTAATTTCCGGCTGTCCAAATTTAGCGGTGATTGAGGCCACGCGAAAGTCACAAGCCAGCGCTAATTCACAACCTCCTCCCAGCGCAAGTCCGTTAATGGCGGCAATAACCGGCTTAGATATTGTCTCAATACGTGATACAGCTTCCTTGCCCGCTGCCGCAAAACGCATTGCCTCAATAGAACTCATTTTACTCATAGCTGCAATATCCGCTCCAGCAATAAAAGCTTTATTACCTGCTCCAGTGATAATCAAAGCCTTTACTGCATAATCAGAAGAAAGTATTATCAAACTTTCTTTTAATTCATGATAGACAGCGGGAGTTATAGCGTTGAGTAATTCGGGACGATTAATTGTTATGGTTGCTATCCCATCATCTATGTTTAGAAGGAGACACTCAAAATCCATGCAACACAACCCACCTTTATAAATTAAATTTTGTCTTATAAATTTTTCGTTATGATACGACATTTATCTACTGTTTTTGTTTTTCGATATTTCTGGTTTTTAATATTTCTTTGTCTTTGAATTAAAAAAATATGTTAACATAAGAGATAGTCGATAAACCCACGCCAAAATGCATATTTCCTTCCCCCAACTAACCTTTATTGATTAACCAATATCATTTAGTTGGGATTTAATGGTACATATTATCTTGAAAAACAAGTTCAACTGGTATTCATCTGGAGGAAACAATTTTCTGGTTTGTTCCTTGAAGAAGGGTAAACTACCCCCTTTATATTGCATGACGAATTTTGGCAGGCTTCAGGCTGACCAGTCTGATGTTAGCCCATCTCTTGATATTGACGACGAGTGCGGTAAACACGGCCTGGAACTCGACTTTGAGACTTCCCCAGTAGCGGGCGCCATGATGATATACCAACTCTGCTCCCATACCTTCAATGGGGCAACGCTTTCTAATTTCCAGCTTGTATTCTTCAGTCTTGTACTCCCTCCCGGATCAACTCGGTTGCTGCTGGAACCGCAACGTTGGCAATAATGTGGAAGGAGTCTGTGCGCTGGTTCTCGTCTTGCTTGATTAGACCTGCTTCGGTGATCATTTTCACCAGGGTAAAAAGTGCTTCCCGGTGTTTTTGGGAGGATAACAGACGATCACTTTAAAAAGCAGAAATATTTTATACACCAGCATCATAATCTGGAAAACTGTATTTGTCAACTGAAAATTACCCCAGATCGTCATTGAGTTTATCTTGAAATGGGGTACTTTTCAATGACTACGGTGGCATACTTTTAAGCTACCACATACAGAAAAACGCCTCATTTGCCCAAAAGGATTTCATTTTCAAAGAGCCAATGTTTATATCATACTTGGTTTCCTTGATGTGGTTTTCAGGGTTCCCACGCTTTTCGTAAAATATCACCATATCTGCGAGTTCCCATTCCGCTATCCATTCTGAAAACGATGTTTGCCACTTCATCTCTCAGGGATGAGTGATAAACTGCTTTGGATGATCAAAAAAGCCCGCATCTTTCATCCCCCAGGGACAAAAGCACAGGCTTCGTGGTACCACCCTGATTGGCTGCATATACATATACAGCCCACTCAATTAAAAATACGGGAACATTGACCCAATTACAGGAAAGTAACGTTCCGATACCCCTTCCCTCTAACGCAGGAAATGCAGCTTAGCCTACTTAACCTTTTAGGTATAGCACACTAAAAATAACGGTGCAAGATGTCGAGAAAGATTTTTTATAAATATTTTTTCATGTTATACCACGTACATGGCTTAAGTCGTTTGCGTTGATGCAAATAAAACAGAGTTACTGTAAAATAACTGTGGGTAATAACCAGTAATCTCCAGGCGAAAGAACAAGGATTTTTTTTGGAGAAAAAAACCTCCAATGCATCAGCCAGAAAACAGAGATAACTCGTGATGATAAAACAGTGTAGTCTGTGTAGTCGCTGAATGGAAAAAGCACAGAGACTACAGTCAAAACTCGTGGTGTGTAGTCGGTGTAGTTTGTGTAGTTACTGTTAGACTTGTGCTATCGTTGTTCATGTAACTAAAGAAAGGAGCATGAACAATGAAAGTAGTTGAACTAAAGACAGTAGATGGGAGGGTCAGGTATTATCTGGCCGATGAGACGGGAGCACCGGTGCAGCCAGTGCTGAAATACCTGAAGTTCAAGGATAATGCCGGATATGCCAGAAACACGCTCAGGATGCACTGCATCCACCTGAAACACTTCTTCACATACCTTGGAGAAGCCGGAAAGGATTATGAGAAGGTAAACATTGATGACATTGCGGGATTTCTGGCGTGGCTGAAGAACCCAGACTTCCTGAAAAAGGTAGTACCGCTTCGATTTGAGTCGGAGCATCAGCCCCAGACAATCAATGCAATGGTAGACACGGTGGTCATGTTTTACGACTATCTTCTCCGGCATGAAGGCATGGAAAACCAGCTGTCAGAAAAGCTGGTGAGGTTTGTCAGGGACCCGGGCAGGAATTACAGGAGTTTCCTTCATGGGATTGCAGAGAACAGGCGGATAAAGAGCCATATCCTGAAGCTGCCGGTACCAAGGATGCAGATTCGCACCATCAGCAGGGAAGACGCAGCAGTTCTTCTTGATTCCTGTACGAACTTAAGGGATTACCTCCTGCTTTATCTACTGTTCGAGACCGGAATGCGGATTGGGGAAGCCCTCTCCCTCTGGCTAGCAGATTTCGATATGACAGGACTAACCATCACTCTGCATGACAGAGGAGAAATGGAGAACTTAGCGGAGATTAAGACAGTATCCAGCCCCCGTAGGCTGAATTGTACGCAGGAATTGATGGATCTATTCACAGGATATATCTGTGAGTACCATACCGCTGAGATACATACTGTTGCCGCTGACAACATTTGAACCACGTCTGCCAGAGATAAATGGCCACAAAAAGACAAGACTAAATGGACCAAAACCCACGGAAATAAATAAACATAACATAAAAAATGGCTACCTAATAGTAGCCTTACTTAATAATACAAGGTATTTAAT
>JBAZGB010000073.1:0-9989 GCA_041653135.1 Eubacteriales bacterium
GGCAACGGCGCCCTTTACGGTGTGGCCGGTCTTGCCAGCCCCATTGAGGATGTGTTTCCTTCATTTGATCTGCCTCAATATTCGAGGGTGACACTTCTTCCTTTTGAAGGGAAAATCATTTATGACAGCTTGTTGTATACCTGCAATGTTACTTTTGGCAGCGGCTCACGGAGGGGATTTAACGAAGAGTATCGGGAACTGAAACATAAAGACGGGATCATCAACACACTATAAAATGCTGGTTTAGTGAATGCTTACCATTTTTCTTTGTTGTATTATATAATAACCAAACAGTACAGTCAAGCGTTATACATGACGGTCATATTATCAGAATCTGTACACCTTACATTTGACTATCCCATACTCTCCCCTTAATACCTCGCGGGATACTTTCATATGCAACCGCATAATATCCAATATACTTACCCTTATAATATCCAATATACTTACCCTTATATATGCATTCAGGTAAACTTGTCTCTTGGAAATCAAGAAAAATGTTTTAGTTTTATAACAGCCGACAATATGGGTTCCGCCGTCCCTGTGGGTTGCTGCAATAACAAAATCTACCGAAAATTGATTGACATAAGTGCTTTTTAACTTATAAAATATCAGAAATCCTACTAATTTAATATATACTACAAACTGAGCAGGCGATGAACCTGGACGGGTTCGTGGGGCTGGGCTAGAAACGGCAGCAGATGGGACATCTGTGGGACAGTAACATGTTTCGCAGGTGTTTTTTTTAAAAGAACTATTTTGCCAAACTAAGTCAAGGAAGGGGAAGTTCGTTTTGAGGATGTCTTGGGATAGAAAAAGTAGGGTGGCATTATTATCAATTGTATCCAACACCACATTGATAACATTCAAGGTGATTGCCGGAGTATTAAGCGGATCTGTTAGTATAATTTCCGAGGCTATTCATTCAGGGATGGATCTGATTGCTTCATTTATCGCTTTTTATTCGGTGCGAACTTCAGCTAAGCCCGCCGACAAAAAACACCCCTATGGTCATGGCAAAATCGAGAACATTTCTGGTATAGCCGAAGGCCTGCTTATTTTTGTGGCTGCGGGACTGATTATCAAAGAGGTTATTGAAAAGATCTACCACCCGGTTGAAATACAACAAACTTCTTTGGCGATAGGGGTGATGTTAGGAGCATCGCTGATTAATGTGTTTGTTTCCAGAAAACTGTATAGAGTTGCCCGAGAGGAGGATTCGATGGCCCTGGAGGCTGACGCCTTGCACTTGAAAACCGACGTTTACACCTCTTTGGGTGTAACCCTAGGCTTACTGCTTATCAAGCTAACCGGTCTCCTGATACTTGATCCCATCGTGGCCATTCTGGTAGCCTTGTTAATCATCAAAGAGGCTTGGGAGCTGTGCAGCAACGCTGTGAACTTTCTGTTGGATACCAGGTTGACTGACGAAGAAGAAGCCAGAATAGTTGCTATAATCAACAGATACAGCGACAGATTCAGCGATTTCCACAAACTTAAGACCAGAAAATCCGGCAACATGAAACACATTGATTTCCACATCACAGTAGATCCGGATCTTTCAGTGCGAGAGATGCATGAGCTTATAGGCTGTCTTAAAAGAGATATGTGGGAGGAATTCCAGTCTACGAGGGTCAATGTGCATATTGATCCCTGCAAGGATCAATCCTCCGGCGATTAGCTGAACGATTGGTAAGTTGTATTGTGATTTAACCTCAAACTGATTTCAGATCTATTCATCTCAGTTAAACAGCCGAGCAGGTGGGGCGGGCAGTCTTTTTCGACAGCCGCTAGTCACTACGCTCGCGCTGAGGCGGAAGGTTTGCAGCTAGCGGGATTGTGCGATCGTGTTAAGGCGCTTTATCGAAAACATAAACACTGATACGTGAAGAAACCCGGCAATATCGGCATTTACCATTATGTGCTTTGGCGTTTGGTGTTTATTTGGTGATTGTGTGTAGCCTTATGTTTATACCAATCCCAAATACTTCTCAAAGAATTTAAAGAGCTTTTCAATAATGCCCTGCTTTTTGACCGCCCGACCACCGCTTGCAAAACGTGATACGGGCGGCATGATTTTATCAATAGCTGTGCCTGTAGTTTTCAGCGAACCGTCGCGGAAAGCATTGTCCATAAAACGCCGGGTCTCCTCGGGTTTTAACTTCTCTTCTTCAATGATTGCTTTAATGTCAGCTTCCTTGCGCTCATGCAAAAATTTACGCCAGTCCTCATCCACCTTTGTCGATGTATTGATCTGTTCAATGAAATGCTCGATAAGCTCTTTCTTGCTGCGCAGCTCAATGCTGGAATTGATGGCTTTGACGATAGCTGTGAGAATGCTTTTATCCTTGCAGTTGGATTCGTGATATTTCGCTGCCAGCATGAGGATGTAGTCAATGTTCACCTCGATCTGCCGGATGAGTTCAATCTCAAAGACGATGTCGTCGTTAATACTCTCTTTGTCGCCGTCAGCGCCTTTCTTGAAGTCCTGGTACAGGTCGATATAGACACCCTGATAGTCCTGAAAATCTCTTTCGGACAAAATTTCATTGCCTGCGAAGTCATCGAAAGCAGTCAGGATATTCCGCAGCCTCAAAATCGCGCCATAAAGCCGGATAAAGCCCTTTTGCGCTCCTTCGCCGATGATGGCCTGCCCAAGAGGATATTGTGCCGTAAGGTCGGCAATCAGGTTTTCGTAACCTGGCTTATGGGCGCCATTTTCATCATAGCCATTGTAGTATTCGCCGTATGTTTTGAGCAGCACAATACCGCCTGCGTCCTTATTGCCGAAAAGGGCAATAGCCTTATCCGTTGCCTCTTTCAAGTCACGGAAGCAGACGATATTACCGAAGGTCTTGACGCTGTTCAAGATACGGTTCGTCCGGGAAAACGCCTGAATCAGTCCATGCTGCTTCAGATTTTTGTCTGCCCAAAGGGTGTTTAGCGTGGTTGCATCAAATCCGGTCAGGAACATATTGACCACGATCAGCAGGTCAACCTCGCGGTTCTTTACGCGAAGCGAGAGGTCTTTATAGTAATTCTGAAATTTGTCGGCGGACGTATCGTAATTCGTATTGAACGCCGCATTGTAATCCTTGATTGCCGCATCAAGAAAATCCCGCGAGCTCTGATCAAGGTTGTCCATATTGAAATCCTCGTCCGGCAGTACGCCATCCGAATCATCTTCATTTGCACTGAAACTGAAGATGGTCGCTATGGTGAGGTTGCGTTTCTTTTCTGCAATTTGCTTCTTGAATTCGGTATAGTACCTCATCGCCATTGGGATTGATGCCGCGGCAAATATAGAGTTAAATCCCGCCACTCGCCTTGTTTCACGCTTTTCAATAATTGTCTGGGGATTATTTTTATCGGCTTCTTCCCATTTAGCGGAAAACGTATAAAAACTGCTGCGCTTTGTCTTCTGCTCGAAGTGCTCCAAAACATAGGCTGCGATTTCACTGATTCGCTGGGGGTCTGCCAAGGCTTTTTCACTGTCTATGGCATAAACCTGTTTATCGTTGATGTAGTCAGGCTTCTTTATGGTATTGATGAAATCAATTCGAAACGGCAGCACATTGCTGTCATTGATGGCGTCCACGATAGTGTAGGTGTGCAGTTTTTCGCCAAAAGCCTGTTCGGTTGTCCGCAGCAGCGGGTTGCGGCCCGTTCCGGCATTCGCAGCGAAGATCGGCGTTCCGGTAAAGCCAAAGATATGGTAATTTTTAAAGCTCTTTGTGATGGCCTGATGCATATCGCCAAACTGAGAACGGTGGCACTCGTCGAAGATTAACACAACATGCTTTTTGTAGATGTCGTGCTGCTTGTTTTTACGGATAAACACATCCAGCTTTTGAATCGTCGTGACAATGATCTTGTATTCGTGGGGATTGCCTTTTTCGTTTTTATCTTCCAGCTGCCGGTGAAGAACCCTCGTCGATGTGTTGCCGTTGGCGGCGCCCTTTTCGAAGCGGTCATATTCTTTCATGGTCTGGTAGTCCAAGTCTTTGCGGTCCACAACGAACAATACCTTGTCCACATAAGGCAAGGCGGTGGCAAGCTGCGCCGTTTTGAAGCTTGTCAGGGTCTTGCCGGAGCCGGTCGTATGCCAGATATAGCCGCCCGCATCCGTTGTTCCCATCTTCTTGTAGTTGGTCGATACGGCAATACGGGACAAGATGCGTTCCGTCGCAGCTATTTGATACGGGCGCATGACGAGAAGCAGGTCTTCAGAGGTGAACACACAATATTTGGTCAGCACGTTAAGCAGGGTATGCCTGGCAAAAAAAGTCCTGGTGAAATCAACAAGGTCGGCGATAACTTTGTTGTTTGCATCCGCCCAATAGCTTGTAAACTCGAAGCTGTTGCTGGTTTTCTTACTCCTGCGGCGTTCACTGCCGCTCTGCTCCTTGACATGCGCGCTCCGGGTGGTGTTGCTGTAATACTTGGTGTGCGTACCGTTGGAAATTACGAAAACCTGCGCATATTCAAACAAACCTGACGAAGCCCAAAAGCTGTCGCGCTGGTAGCGGTTAATCTGGTTGAACGCTTCCCTGATGGCCACGCCGCGCCGCTTCAGTTCCACGTGGACAAGGGGCAGTCCGTTCACCAGTATTGTCACGTCATACCTTGTTTCATGCGTACCGGCGGATTCCTCATACTGGTTGATGATCTGCAGGCGGTTGTTGTGAATGTTCTTTTTGTCCAGCAGATAGATGTTCTTGGTCGCGCCGCCTGCCTTGCCGCCAGGCAGGTCAGGCAGGTCATCCCGGCGCAGTATCTGCACATGGTCATCCTGGATTTTCCGGGTCTTTTCCACGATACCCTCGTTGGCGCCGGCCAGGCATTCAGTGAAAAACCTGTTCCACTCGCCGTCCGAAAAGGTGTAATCATTGAGCAGTTCCAGCTGCCTGCGCAGGTTGGCAATCAATGCGGCTTCGTTGTGAATCGCCAGGTATTCATATCCCTGGCCAGTTAACAGGCGGATAAATTCGCCTTCTAATTCAGCCTCACTCTGGTACTTTTCCGAACGGACGCTGTATTCGGCGGCATATTCGGCAACAACGGTCGCTTCGTCGGTGCTGGCAACGATATTATATATACTCATGCCGTCGCCTCCTTCCCGCCTGCCCGCCTGCCGGACGGACAGGCCGGACGGGCAGGACCTGTCTGCCGGCAGGCAGGAAAGGTTAACAACTTATCCCGGTAATATTCATACTGCTTCCGCCTGGCCTCAATTTCGGCGGGCAGACCGCTGGTCAGATCATTGCACAGGGCGTCAAAGCGGTCAAGGATGGCGACGATGCGTTCTTGCTCTTCATAGGAAGGTGCTGGAACCGGGATCTTGTTAAGATTATCCTGAGTCAATTTTGGCTGTGCTGCAGTAGAAATGAAGCGGCTCAAATCAATCATGTTCAAATAATATTCGATAAATTTTCTTTCAACATAGGTTTCAAACTTTAAAACATGTGCATGATTGTTAACCCATATTTTCCCTAAAGCCGAAAAAGCAATCGGCGTTACTCTTGCCACAAGATTCGCACCATCTTCTGAAACAAGTAAATAATCACCATCGAAAATATAGTCGCTTACATAGTCAACTATACCAGAAGCTCCATAATACGGATAATCACCCGCCTCGCGATTTCCTTTAGTGACAGGCTTGCGCTTTGAATCAAGATTCGTAGCGACTGTTCCTAATGTTCCCATTGCTACATCGTCGCCAAATGCCAGCAGGTGGTTACGATAATACTCATATTGCTTTTTCCGCGCTGTAAGTTCCGCTGTAAGTTCCGCTGTAAGTTCCGCTGTAAGCTCCGTGAAATTGTCCAGTATCCTGACAATTTCACGCTGCACAGGCAGCAGAGGGAGAGGGATTGCTATTTGGTTTATAATACTTGCCGAGAGGTGCTTAACAGTTGAACCAGTGATGCTAAGTTCAATTTTTTTGAATAATGGTCCAAGTAAATGAAATAAAAATCCATTTATGACTTTCTGATTATCTTTTGCCCATATTTTGCATACCCGCTGGTTCAGCAAAGCATCCGCATCATTCCAACGGTTAAGATTGAATTCTCCGTCCATCCCAACCAAGATATCACCTTTTTTTACAACATATTCAGGATTGAGCTCTCCCTTAAAAAAGGTATTTGTTCGACCATGTTTTACATCACGTATTCTAATCAACGGAATGTCGTTTGGATTCTCAGAGAATTGCTTTGAGTCAAATGGATAACCATACTGAACATTACAAACTGATCTAAGCATTCTGTATTCAACCCCATCCGGGCAAAGCTCCGCAATCAGTTCTTCCAGCCTACTCATCTGTATTGCCGCCTTTCTCTATCAGCCGCTTCACTTCACGGTCAAAATCCGAAACAATCTTTTGCTTTTTGTTATATTCGACATATTCCCCTTCTGCTTTGGCATCCGCCGTTAGTTTCGAGATTTTCCCTTTGTCCGGTAAAATCTCATATTTTCGAAAGGCTAAAAATTCATTTATGCTTGCAGAAAACTCCTCCATTGTGAAGGTGTTTTCCCGCTCAATAAGGTCTTCTATATAATCGAAATAGCCCGTCACAGTACGTTCCAGTCGTCTGATCTGTGTTTCGCCAAGATAATTTTTAGCAACTGTGACATCTGATTTCAATATACGTCCTTCAGGCGCGTTTTTCCATGTGGTTAATCCCATATTCTCTTTATTCCTGTCAGCTTTTGAATAGACGATTTCAGCAGCTGTCTGTCCGGTAATGGCATAATGGAATTTGTTTTGTACCATTGCATAAAAATCGTGCGTTACCGGTGAATCTTTGTCATAATCAATACTACACTCGGCAAATATATCTGTAATTTGCTGCCACATACGGCGCTCGCTGGCCCTGATAGACCGTATACGTTCCAAAAGTTCTCTGAAATAGTCTTTTCCAAATGCGGTTTTGCCTTGCTTCAATCGCTCATCATCAAGAGCAAAGCCTTTTGTCATGTATTCTTTGAGCACGCCGGTTGCCCAGATGCGGAAATTAGTGGCTCTTTTAGAATTGACACGATAGCCCACGGAGATGATGACATCCAAATTGTAATAGTCAACATTTCGCCTGACCGCTCTTTCGCCCTCGGTTTGAACTATTTCCATTTTGGAAACAGTTGCATCTCTTCTTAGTTCGCCCTCATCGTAAATATTTTGTAAATGCTTTGATACTGCAGGGATATTTACACCGAACAATTCAGCCAAAGCCTTTTGTGTCAACCAAATCGTTTCGCCTTTGATAACCGCATCTACGGACACATCTTCTCCAGCAGAACGATATACTAGAAATTGAAACTCCTGATTCATGCGCCCACCACCTTTTTTAACCATTCTCGTCCGGAGCCTGTTTTCAAGTACTTTTCTCTTGCTACCGCTTCTTCCATCGAATCTAGCCGCTCGGAATACACTATTTTTATAGGTTTATGCAGTTTCGTGTGCAATGCGCCATTTCCTGTGCAATGCTCTTTGTATCTGCGTTCTAAATCATCTGTATGTCCTTTGTATAATGAACCATCCTCACATAGAATTACATAAACAAACCAATTCTTCATCAGTCTGCCCACCCCTGCCTGCCGGCAGGCAGGTCGATCTCTGCGATAATCTTAGCTATCTCATCCCGCAGAACCTGCTCCCGCACCACGATTCCTTCAATCTCTGCATTAAGGGCAACAATATCAATAACCTCTCTCGTATCTTCCTGCTCCACATAAGTGGAAACCGAAAGGTTGTAGCCCTGCGCGGCGATATCGCCGTTCAGCACGAGTTTTGAAAAATGCGCTATATCCTTTCTGCCGGTAAAAGCAGCAAGAATTGCATCAATGTTCTTCTGCGTCAGCTTGTTATTGTTGGTGACCTTCACGCACTTCTTTGACGCGTCGATAAACAAGGTGCTGTTTTCTGCTTTGGACTTTTTGAGCGCCATGATGCAGGTAGCAATGCTGGTGCCGTAAAAAAGATTGTCCGGCAGCTGGATCACGCAGTCGATGTAGTTGTTGTCAATCAGGTACTGCCTTATTTTTTGCTCCGCGCCGCCCCGGTACATGACACCAGGGAAGCAAACAATCGCCGCCGTACCGCTCGTGGCAAGCCAGGAAAGGCTGTGCATGATAAACGCCAGATCAGCCTTGGATTTGGGAGCGAGTACCCCCGCGGACGAAAAGCGCGGGTCATTGATCAGAATTGGATCGCTGTCACCTTTCCACTTGATGGAATAGGGCGGATTTGAAACGATGGCCTCAAACGGCTCCGTCGTCCCAGTGCAGCGGATCTGTCAGCGTATCGCCATGAGCGATATCGAACTTATCATAATCAATATCGTGCAGGAACATATTGATCCGGCATAGGTTATATGTAGTGATGTTGATCTCCTGTCCGAAGAAGCCCTGGCGCACGTTCTCTTTGCCGAGAATCTTGGCAAACTTCAAGAGCAGGGAACCGGAACCGCAGGCGGGGTCATAGACCTTGTTAACCTCGGTTTTTCCCACTAACGCAAGGCGGGTAAGCAGTTCGGAAACCTCCTGCGGCGTATAATACTCGCCGCCGCTCTTCCCGGCGCTGGAAGCGTACATGCCCATCAGAAATTCATAGGCATCACCGAATGCGTCGATTGTATTGTCCTTGTAATCGCCAAGCTTCATCTCAGCGATGCCGTTTAATAGCTTGACCAATATTTCATTGCGCTTGGCCACTGTACCACCGAGCTTATTACTGTTTACATCAATATCGTCAAACAGACCCTTGAAATCATCCTCACTGTCCGTACCTTGCGCGGATGCTTCTATGTTGCTGAAAATCCGTTCCAGCGTTTCGTTTAAGTTTTCATCGTCTTTTGCGCAGGCATGAACGTTCTCGAAAAGTTCGCCGGGCAGGATAAAGAAGCCTTTCGTCCCGACTAAATCCTCGCGCGCCTGCTCCGCGTCGCTGTCAGAGAGCTTGGCGTAGTTAAACGCGGTGTCTCCGGCTTCGTGCTCCCCGGCATTAATATAGGCGGTTATATTTTCAGAAATGTAGCGGTAAAACAGCATACCGAGGACATATTGCTTAAAATCCCATCCGTCCACGCTTCCGCGCAAATCATTGGCGATATTCCAAATGGTACGATGCAGCTCCGCACGTTCCTGTTCTTTCCGGTTATCCATTTTTGATCTCCTCGCCCAAAATATTTTAAACGCGGATGCTACTTCGCGCGTTCCAGTTCAGAAATAATTTCAATCGATACGCCATTCTTAGTGCAATAATCCAGCAGCCGCATCCTTGCTAACCGACTTGGAATGGTGTGGCTGTTCTCCCACCGGTTAAGCGTGGAAAAGCTGACATTCAGGTCGCGAGCAAGTTGTTCTTGCGTGAGATTCAGTTCTTTTCGAATGCTTTTCAGGATTTCATTGAGCGCCATTTATATACCGCCTCCATATTGTAAATATCATAGCATATGCTATAGCGGCAAACAACGCAAAGATTTGACTGCATCCCATAACGAATATGGCTTTGAATACAGCACAGAAAAGACTTGCTATTTATGCCGTACAAAAGTGATGTATGTTAGTACCAAAAAGAAAGGTGGTACTGCATAAAATTGATGTTATCCTCAAGCTAAATTTAGGTGCGGATAAGGATGTTGTCAGAGGCGGGACTTGGTCGGAAATGCGTTCAGAAATAAATATATAAAACAATATTTTTAAGTTATTTTATTTTTCCTCCAAACCAATCTTATTGCACATTCATAAAGTTTTCTTGATAGATGCATAATAGAAGTCTTAGTAAAGAATCGGCACTTTGTCCGTTTTTTCAGAATGATCTAAAGCTGAATTTCCAAGCATAAAACTTTATTTCGATATCTTTCTTATCGTAAGTATTCAGTGAACCCGCTTTAACCCCATAACCCTGCTGCTTCCTACGTTTTCCTAATAATTTGTAGTTTGACTTAAAAATTTATGGTTATATGATTAGCTCAGGAGTTCCTTCCCTT
>JBAZGB010000074.1:0-9827 GCA_041653135.1 Eubacteriales bacterium
CCCTGACCTGATCCCAGACCTGATCCCAGACCTGATCCCCGACCTGATCCCCGACCTGATCCCTGACCTGATCCCAGACCTGAGCCCAGACCTGAGCCCCGACCTGATCCCTGACCTGATCCCAGACCTGATCCCAGACCTGAGCACTGACCTGATCCATAATTTTTTTCAGTTTTCCTGTGTCTGGCATTGTTTCTGCTGTAATAGGGTTGATTGGTTTATGGTTTTTTAGCCGATCGTTGATGTCTTTGAGCAAGGGAAACAATGTTTCAATCCTATGAATTTTTTTAAATTTAATTATATCCGTCCTGAATTTGCCGTGCGAATTAATAGGAATGATGATTTTAGCTTTTTTAGGAATCTCACATTCCACAATCACGCCGTTTAATTTTAAACAGTTATCAGCAATCCACTTAATGGTAGCTAGATTCCATCCAGCTCCGCAATCCTCGTGAGGGTCTTCATTTAGATTGCCAGCTCTTAAATGTCGTTTGCATTTGAGATTATATTGATAATTCTTGTACGGCGAAACCCCGTCAACACTAAGAAATTTATATCCTTTGCGTTGTTCCACCAATTCCTCTAATGATTCATATCCCATTTTTCATTTCCTCCTTTTCTAGTATTATTGCATTAATTAACGCGTTATTCATTGCTTCCAAGTGTGTATTTTCCTCAATCACTTTGTCAATTAATTTTTGTTTTTCCGCAACATTGGTTTTCAGGGCGGCAATTAAGCTGTCCTGATCCTCAACTTTTTTAATCCAGTCATTTCCCATTGTGTAACCTCCAAATATTCCACCCCTAATTTCCGTTAAACTCAGGCGCTAAAATTCCGTAGCCGCCCCAATCTTGATGAATTTGCAGATTGTTTTCCCGGACATATCCGTCTTTGATCTTGAGGGTATAGCCGCGCGGGTCGTGATTGATAAAAACCGGAATATTTTGAGCCTTGAAGTTTAAAATCTTGTCAACTTTTGCAAGTATAGCATCGAAAAAAGCGTCTTGTTCTTCTTCGGTAGCCTGTTTTATGCCGGTTCTTTCTTCCTGTCTGGTCAATTCCAGCCGGTCAAGCGTATTTGTATTGCATAGGCAAGTGGCCGCGCGGTTTGCTTTCAATTCAATGGTATGCAATTTTTTTGATAATTTGATCGGGTCTTCATTTAAGTTGAAAATCTTGTTTAAATCCTGTCCGTGTTTCTCGATTTGCTGATACATCCTATCTTTTTTTTTCATGGTATGTCTCCTTTTTAGTTTATCCAGTCGGGCTGGTATGTTAATTATCGAAATAAATTCCCATAGCATCTCCGTGGTCATAACAATTAACCGGGCGCACCTCCAGTGTTTTTAAGCCCTCTTTTCCATAAATACTTTCTAGCGTACTGGGTGAATTATTTTGAATTACAGCCTTAAGGTGTTGATTGGCCTCTTCTTTTGTTTTAAAATGGTTGCGGCCTTGATTTGCTTGCGCTAATATTCGGAAACCGTCCTTATTTACAAATGTTAATGCGTACATGATTTTCATAATTCCCTTCTTTCTGGCTTTCGCCTGGTTAAACAAAATAATGTCCGTTTTGGTATGTCGCGCCCTCTACGATATACATTATTCCTCCTCAATGGCCTCTAATGCGAAAAACAAACGATTCTCCAACGCCTCCTCGAGTGACGACCGCCATTGTGTCGGAGTTATCCCCCAGTTTTTGCAATCAGTTTCATCGGCGGCACGCATTTTCAATCCCTCAATTAATTCATCGAGGCTATTGTCGTTAAAACATGCCTCCGCGAAACCGTCTAATTCATTGCGTTGGATTGTTAATTTCAGGGATGTTGCTAAAAATTTTAACGCTGCCCTCTGTGTTGCAAATTCTGATGTTTTAAAAATTGTTCGTTTCATAATTTCCTCCTATATTTTAGTTGCCTATTTTGTCGGTTCGTTTTGGTTTGTTGCGATTATATACAGCATTATCTATGCCATAATTTTTAAAATAAATAATCAATAATATTAGGTATTTAAAAATTGGGGTAATCATAAACAGGTGAAAATCACCCGAACAGCAGGCGTACAACGCCCGAATGCTTTATTTTGTTGATAACTTTTGTGGGCGGTGGTATAAGTAATTATGCAATGCACACATTGTGATAATTATAATCGCGGACACGGACAGCCTGCATGTCTCAAGTGCCAGAAATATAAAGATATTTTGCTCCAATCTGTCAGGCGCAATACCATCGCAATAGATGTAGTCCCTGATACGATCCTCAACAATATCCCCGATCCCAGATCAATTACAATATTAGATGCGATTAGGCAATTACCACTAGAGTTATCAATGCCATTACTAGCCTATCATATCCTCGGCGCTAACCAACGCGAGATCGCCAATCATTATAATATCAGTCGCCGCGCGGTGCAGGGTAAAATAAAAAAATCAATTGAAATCATTAAGGAATTAACCATAACGAGCGATTAATATTGCGCACCCTCTGCTATATATAATAATATACTGAGGAGCAATCCTCGTTGCATAGCCGGTAGGCGGAGCAACTCATGGGGCATGGCTAATACTTAATCAGGCGATCCGGCCACAAGCGAGATCACAACCAATATAATAAGCCAGCCCCGACAAAACATAGGGCTAAACATGGCAGCCGAAACGATAAAAAAAAACCAGATCACCAAACCTAAAAACAAAAAAACCAACCAACCAACCATTAAACAACAAAAAATCCTACAGATAAAATCAGAACACCCAGACCTGACAGTTAGGCAAATAGCAGTGTTAGCAGATGCCGGACATCCTCATGTAGTGCAGACACTACAGCGTTATGGGATTAACCAGACGCACCTGGATGATTATAAAACACATCGAGCTGATATACTAGCAGGATTGCAGCATAGGCTGCTCACCTCTGTGACCGATGAGGATATTAAAAAGACTCCACTAGGCTCGCGAGTGCTAGCGGCGGCGCAATTAATCGACAAAGAACGCCTGGAGCGGGGTCAAACCACTACCAACATAGGTGCGCTAATAGCTCACATTGAGGGATTCCAGCGGTCAGACATCAGTTGTGCAGTGCAACAATCGGGCAATAATACCAATAATCAAGATAATATTATAGATGTATTATGAGATATGTAGGGATTACAGGTAGTTACGTGTGGTACGTCATATAACCTGTGTTATGTAAACATTTGATAATTGGCACGGAATGTGCTATGAGCGCGATAAATAAAAAACACGGGCTAGAGAACGGACGGTCAGGGGGGTGTGCCGGGGGTGACGATGGTCGTTGGGTGCCATAGATATTCCCCCCGTACAAAAGAGATTTTAATATATGGCCAAAGAGAAGTATGTCTCACTAGGGGAAGAGAAATTACCTGAAAATCAAGAGGAATTGAGAAAAAGGCTTGAGAAAGAACTTCCCCTGTTCTTTTTGAGAATGAATAGCGCACAGGAAAGGTTTGTAAGGGTTAAGAATAGCTCAGGCAGAACACCTAAGAGGAGAATATTTGAGGCCGGAAATAAGATCGGAAAAACGTTGATAGGTTTGGCCGAGGATTTAGCCCATATGATGGGATTCAGACCGTGGTTAGTACCTGAAGACCCTGATTATAAGATAGATATTGCCATCCCCAACATAGGATTGTTGGGTTGCGAAACATATAAGCATTCGGTTGCTGAGAAAATAGAGCCGATGCTAAGGTGGATGACACCAGTTACCTGTCAGCCTGTATTTAAACCGGGGCCGACAGGTGTTTTGAATGTATTAACGCTACCGTTTGATGCGAAAGGCGGGAAATGTGGAAGTAAGATGCACATACGGTCGTATGATGAACAGGCATCCACTTTTGAGGGGCAGGATTACAATTGGGAACACTTTGACGAACCGCCACCGGAGAGTATACTTACGGCTGCGGAACGTGGGAAGGTCGTTACCAACGCTCCATCGTGGTTCACGATGACACCTTTAACCGAAGCGTATATTTACGACAAATTCAGTTGTCGGGCGGCGATTCATGGTTGAAAAGTTTGAAAAAACATTTCTATCTGACGAACTGGATGAAGAAATTGCCGTTATTCGCGGAGAGATATGGGATAATTGCCGCGATTGGTGTTATAAATGTAGTATTGCTATACCGGAGAATGAGAAAGAACGTAAAATCGTTCTATGCCCTAAATGTAAAAGAATTTTGGGGTTTATTCCTAAAAATGGAATTAATGAATATTTAAAGACATTGCAACCGGATGAAAGAGAGGCGCGGGAAAAGGGGATATGGCACCATCTTTCGGGTCTGGTATATAAGGAACTGGACAGGGAAAAACATCTTTATGAGGACTTTCCTATTCCCAAGGATTGGATGAAAATTGAGGGAGTTGATCCGCACGATGCACGTGGAACCTGTTGGCTTTTCGGTGCTGTTTCACCTGAAGAAATAGAAATTCAGGGAAAGGTAAGACACCGTATTTTTGTGCATGATTATCTGTTTACACATGATTCCATTGCGGACATTGTCAGACAGGTTAAATCTATCAGGGCAATGCACAATTATACTGATCCGGCGTTTGTTATTCTGGATGCTAAGTATGGTATTAAATCAGGTTTGGGTTCTACTGAGGAAGAAAAGAAATCATGGCAGAGCGAACTGGAAAGAGAAGGAATAAGACATATTAAAATGTCCCACTCTTCGCCCGGAGATGTAGAATTAGGGCATAAAATAGTCAGGGAATACCTGAAAGATAATTATTCCAAAGTAACTCAGGCGGCAAGACCTGGGTTGATGTTTGCCAAGAAGTCTTGTTCGGGTTTTAATTCGCCAATCCAGTATATGTTTAATTATCAGTATGACGACAAGACACATAAACCAAAAGAGGAATATAAAGACTGGGCGGACTGCGTCAGGTATTTTTGTTTGGAGCAACCGATATATCGTAGTCCCGCCAATGAACAGAATATAATTGATTTATTACAGGTCAGAATGAACAAGGCCATTAATTTAAGAAGGAGTGCCGTTAATGGATAAAGAAATTGAAATGCTTATTTTACTTCTTCGGCACCTGAAGGGCGTTATCAGCGCATTGGAAAAGTATTTGGAATTTAAGAAAGGAAAAGACAATGTGTCTGTGTAGCGATGATGCTTCTGGGTTTTTTGATTACGACCGATATTTTAAAGAAGACATTAAAGAAAATAAAGAAATAAAGCAGACTGATAAGGATAATAAATGCCACGACCAGACCAACAAGAATACGACAAATTAAAATGGCTTTTAAAACGCCTGAATGATTCCGAAGACTATTGCCGACCTTATTTTGAAAGGGCAAAACGGCATTATCGCCTTTATCGTTTCGGAACTGCTGTTAATCAGGAAGACTGGCCTTATGTAAATAGAGTAAAAACAAGAGACATATTGGCGTTTATTGAAGACTCTACCGCATTGATGGTTCAGACTCTTTTTGGTCAGGAGCCGTTTTTTGCCATTGATGCGCGGAGATGCACCGAATTTGACCGGCAATTTGGTATTGATCCAATGAAAATAGCCAAACAAATGGAAAATGTTTTACAAAACCAGATAGCCGATGAAGATACAGAGTTTTTTGAGGAAACAGTTGATTTTTTCAAGGGTGGCGGGATTTACGGAAATGGTTATGAAGGTGTATATCCTAGATTTGACGATCAGGGAGTTTATCAGGGGCCGTTAATTAAGGCCATTGATTTTTGGGACGTTCTTCCTGTTGCCGGAGCGAGGAGAGTTTCCAAGGCCAAGGGATTATTCGTCAGGGAGTTTCTATCGCAGGAAGAAGCATTTAATTTTGCTAATAAAGTTGGTTTGAAAGATGCGGAAAGCAAATTAAAGGGTTTTTTTGGAGACATAGAAAGAACGTGGCATAAAGACCTTTTGGCGGAAATTGGCATAACTACTTATGATACAAATTCAACGGATGTTGAAACGATACATTATTTTTCCGGTGGGCATATAATTACTTTTATGAACCGTGCTGTTATTGTCAGAGATAGTAATATAGCCGTAATAAACTCCCTTAATCAACCACAAATAATAAAACCATTTCCTTTTGACCACCCAATAGTCCAATATAAGTATATGCCTGTACCGTTAGAGTTTTTTGGCATGGGTATTCCTGAAATACTGGAAGTTTTGCAGGAAGACAAGAACCTTATCCGTTCTGGTCGCAGGGACAATATAGACCTTGTTATTAATAAAGTTATCAAAGCTCGTGCTGGAGCTGAAATTAATTATGATTTAATGAAGTATTACGCCGGTGCAATCTGGCCTCTTGAAAACCTTAACGATATCGAAGTACTGGATCAGGGAGATGTGACACAATCTTCATACATGGAAGAAGACCGTGTGGCAAAAGACATGGAGAACGCCCTATCTTTCTTTGGGTACGCACGTGGGATGACACCTACGCACGAGGAAAGACCTACCACGGTCATGCGTTTACAACAGGCCTCTTTAAATAGACTAGACCTGATAATTAAATTAACAGAATTTACTGTTTTAAGAAACATCGCCACAAGGATATTACTTCTTACCAGACGTTATATGCCACAAAAAACTTATGAGGCGATACTGGGTGAGCCGGATGCCGGTTTTTACAAGATGAACGAAGATCAGATCAGAAAGTATTTTCTTGCCCGACCCGTTGGTTCGAGTGTTACCCACGTTAAGGAAACTCGCCAGCAACAGGTTCAGATGGCAATGCAGATGCTTATGCAGGTTGCTCCAATAGCCCAACAGAGTACCGAACCATTTAACATTAACTGGTATGCGGCCATAAAGACAGGGTTTGACGCACTAGATATTAAGAACACCGACCAGATACTTATGAAGATGCAACCGCAACAAATACAACAGCAACAGGTTCAACAGGAACAAATGAAACAGAAAATGTTGGCAGAACAATTACAGCAAATTGCTTACGGTGAAGATATTAAACAAGGGACAGAGGCGAAATACGACATTATCAAGTCCAATAATGACGCAAAGAACCAGATAATTATTGATAACAACAAACCGCAAAAAGTAGAGGCACAAAGAGAATAATATGCCATGGACTGGTAAAAGTTTTAAGTCAAAACACAACAAGAATTTAAGCCCTTCCATTGCAGATGAGGCGGCAAAGATAGCCAACGCCATTTTGCGAGAAACGGGAGATGAAGGGAAGGCGATAAGAATTGCTAATAGTCAAATAAAAAACAAGAAAGGGAAGAAAAAATGAATCCTGCCGACATTAAAAGAGAGATATTACAGTCGTCCGATTCAACGGGGATTAGAAAGAAACTGGTGTCTGGTGAAAGTGGACTCAACAGTGACGACATTGTGGAAATGGGCATAGCCTTGGAAAACCTGACACAGCAAAAGGGTTGGTCTTATATTTCAGCATATATAATGAAAAACTCTAACCTTGTTGGATTGCTTTTCGGAGAGAACGACCCCATTGCCAGAGGAAAGGCACAGGCGTTAATCCTTCTTGACCAGTGGATACAGCAAACAATTTTAGCCAAAAATGAGATATTAAAAAAACAAAATGAAACAAAAGATAACAGTAAATAAGGAGATAGTAGAGAAACCGCTCAGTGCTATCGTTGAGGAGATCGAGTCTATTCTAAAACCGTATCAACATAAGTTGAATATAGAGATAGAAAAGAAAAACGGTCTTCAACATACCATACGCATGACAGTCGAAATAAAACAATAAAGCAGTTCGCCTTTAGGCCACCTCCTTAATCCATTAGGAGGATTTTCAATGGAACCCCAAGATGTGCAGGGAATCCCCAACGTGCAGGGACTAGAGGCATTAGTGTCTGACGAGGGACAATCTCAACCCCAAGAAAACCAGCAACAGGCGGCACAAGGAGAAAACAAAACAAACCAACCCCAAAATGTCAATGTGGTTCCAGTTTTGCCAGATGGAGAAACCATAGATGATCCAGAATTACAAGGGGTTTTAAAAGTTTTTCTTGATCCTCAAGGGAAAGTAAAAACCAAGGACGTATTAAAGTCCTACAAAGGAATACTCTCTCACACAACAAAAACATCACAGGAGAATAAGGTTCTCAAAGAACAGATGGCGCAAATTCAGGAGCAAATGGATTTAATACGTCTATCTCAGGTGCGGCAACCGGCACAACAGCAACCGCAAATGAAGGATTTTGACCAGCAGTTCTTGGAAAATCCACAAAAGGCCATTGAATCACTTGCAGAACAGAAGGCTCAAAGCCTTATGTCGCAGAGTAAGATTCAGGACGTTCTTGAAGAAGAAAACCTTAAAACGCCTCAAGAGTTCAATGAACGATATGGATATGCAAAATTAGTCGCCCAACAGTATCCTCAATTAGCAACATCTACTGCCGGAGTAAGAAAACTATTCCAGTTAGGCGATAAGTTGCGCGAGGAACAACAGAGGGTAAACGCATTTAAAGCGGTGAAAGCAATTTTCGGTGAAGACGTTGATTTTGATAAGTTCAAACAGCTTATTAAAAAAGATTCTATCGCCGGAGCAAATAATAACAACAACGCCTATATGCCCGACACATCTAATGCAAGTGGGAACCAATCCGATTCGAGTGTAGTTAAAAACGTTGACGCTGAGATCAATGAAGCTGTCAGCAAAGGCGATCCAGACGCAGTAATCAAAGCCTTGTTCAGGCAGAGAGGTCTGCGATAATAAGGAGCATATAAAATGGCTTTAGCATCAGGAAATTTTATGACTGGCACTGGTGGTTATGGAACCACTCTTGCCACGAAGTTGGATAAGATAGATTGTAGTCAGGTATTGGCTGCAGTCTTGTTAGCAGATAAACAATTACTCGGCCATATTCGCATGAGTTCGGTCGGGACAACGGTAGAACATAATTGGCTGGAAGATGAATTATCTCCGGCGTATGTTATTGGTCAGTCGGCGGCCTCTACCACAATGACGATTGATAGTTTCGGCACATCTACTTCATTGAGAAGGTGTGTCCGGGATAACGCAATTCTACAGCCGGCGGGTAAACAGTGGTTATTTCAGGTATCAGCAACCAGTTCTTCAATTTTGTTGAACGGTGCTACTTACGGGAATACCACGGCGGGTTATGCGACATTTGACACCGCTACCAAGTGTTATATTATCGCAAACCCCTACACCGATATTGCGGATGCTTCGGATGATATTTCACAGTCACGCGCTAAACGAAAGAACTTCATGCAGATATTTGAACGTGCTGTGGCTATTTCGCAGACCCGTAAAAATATGGACATGGAAGCGGTTATTGATGAACTTCAAACACAAATCAAATATCGCACAATGGAAATCAAGCGAGAACTTGATATGTCCGTTATTCGTGGATTTGCAAGAGGTCTTACTCCGTCAGGTTCTTATGAATTAAGAACAATGGCGGGTTTGGTTCAGTTGCTTCGTGATCCTGACCTTGACGGTGGAACTTACGAAGACACAACTGTTATCAATACAGCAGGGGCATTAACTATTGCGGCATTAAATTCACTTTGCTACAAGGTATTCGATCAGGGGGGTATAGATGAAACATCTGACCCAATTCTGGTTGTAGGCCCGAAACAGCAGAGAGTAATCGCCGGAATGGAAAGTTACCTTCGCAGAGTAGAACAGGGTGAACGGACAGTTGGATATTACAGAGATATATTCCTGTCTGATATGGGGTCGGAACTGCCCATTGTTATGGACAGATGGATGCCGGGCGATTTGTGTATGCTACTTGACAGGTCGAGAGTTTCTCTTATCCCTCTTCAGGGTGACGCATGGCACATTGAAAAAATGGCAAAGACAGTCCGTAGCGAGGAGTG
>JBAZGB010000075.1:0-9666 GCA_041653135.1 Eubacteriales bacterium
ATTGGAATTCGCATGGAACTGCCTGAAGATATCCGTAATGATTATGAAATGGCGCAGAGGTTCGCTAGATTTATTTATGGCGCGAACATCCGCTACAATGTGATCCTATCCGGTGGGCAGAATAAAGAAGCAAATGAAGAATGGGACAGCTGGTATGATTCAGTGACCGCCGGCTTTATCCGGAATTATGATATTTACGAGGCTATCAATCGCCTTTCCATTAGCGGGCGCAATCGTAAGAAGCTCTTTCCCTTTATAAATAAGTGGAAGCAAGCTGTACTTTCCGGGGATGTAGCAATTATGGATAATCACATAATCGATCGCGAAATAGAGTTGAAGGGCAAGGAACGGGCAAAGCTGAACAGTGAAAATTACAGTTGGCAGGATGGAGTATGGCTGGGTGGCGGGAGGCTGCAATACCGTTTCCGTAATACTCGCCGACTGATTGAGGATATCTACAATGGACTGGGGGGCGATAAAAATGTTTAGACCATACGAGGACAGGCTTGATTACGCAAGTATTCTGGCGCCCCCTGTCGGCTATATATGTGAATTTGCTATTGGAACAACATATTCTCTTGACTTGGAAGCTTTGATCGGTGTGCCGCTCGCCCTGTTCCTTGGGGAAGAAATGGACGGAACACTGATAGAAAACCCTGTATATATATTGGAAGCTCTGCGCAAGAGTGCGGATAAGTTTACATTGTTTTGCGAGGGCGGGCAGATCAAGGTACCGAATAAAGCAAACCCGGTGTTTGCGTTACTGGAGAGCAGTATTTTTGAAGTGGCCTTGAAAAACGAAAAGTCCTTTCACCCAAAGGTATGGCTCATCAAGTATTCTAACGGCGGGAAAGAATTTTATCGTTTTATTGTACTGAGCCGCAACCTGACCTTTGAACGTAGCTGGGATGCAGCGGTTGTTCTGGAGGGAGAAGCAGGTGATAGGAAAACCCTTAAGAACCATCCGCTTATAGATTTTCTACTATATCTTCAGGGAAGCGCCTATGATAAAAAGAAGAAAAAAATAATCGGCAGTATTGCCGAGAAGCTTTCATATGTGCATTTTCAGACGGGGGACAAGCATTATACTGATTTTTCCTTTCTCCCTCTTGGTATAGGTAAAGAGTATGACAAGGCTTCCGCGGATATTTTTGTCAATTACCATAACCTGCTGGTATTTTCCCCTTTCCTCAGCAGGAATACTGTTCTGGAGTTGGACGGTTTATCGCTGAAAAATGCGCATAAAACCCTAATTACCCGCAGGTCGGAAATTACTAAGTTGACCAACGAAATACTGGCCGGTCTTGAATGTTACTGCCTCAAAGATACAATAGTTGACGGCGAGGAAGCCGTCAGCGAATCAGAAGACGCTTCTGCAGACCTGCAAAAGCAGGATATACACGCGAAGCTCTATTTCAGAACAAAATACAACGAACACAACATTTATCTCGGGTCGGCTAATTGCTCCAACAGCGCATGGGACGGCAATGTAGAGTTTATGCTGCGAATGAAATATGAGAAACATGGCTTTCGGATTTCGCAAGTCATTGATGAACTTTTTGGCAGAAACGATAAAGAATACGATGAAAGGCATAATCCTTTTGAACAGATAATCGCTATTCCTGAAGGAATAGCTGATCAGGATGATTTACAGGACCGTTTGCAAAAAGCTATTAAACGGCTTTGTCGATCAAAAACAAATGCCCTGGTTATAGAAAATAATGGCAAATATGATATTAACATTCAGTTTGATAGACGGTTTATCGCAACTGATGTGGATTTGACCATCGCAGCGCTTGGCGGCGGCAAATTTGTGAAGCTTGAGAGTATGGCTCTTTTGTCTGGATTATCACTGTTAGAGCTGGGTGAGTTTTATATTGTGACAGCCAGGATTGGCGAAGACAGCCTGCAACGTGTCATTAAAATCCGCACCAAAGGCATCCCGGTTGAAAGAGACGGCATGGTGTTCAAGAGTATCATCAAAGACCAAAACACCTTTCTGCGTTACGTCGCTTTTTTGCTTTCCGATGATTATCTGCTTGCCGCGTTGGAGCAGGCTGAGCAAAAGGCAGCGTCGGCTAAAGGCTGGAATCTGCACGGCTCTGACATTCCGATACTTTATGAAAACATGTTGCGTGCTGCAGCAAAGTCTCCCGAAAGATTGCAAGAGATCGACGCGATTATCCGGCGGTTGAATGATAAGGAAATCGTGCCGCCTGAGTTTGATAAATTATACACTACCTTTTTAAGAGCAAGCAGGAGGATAAAGACGTGATTGAATTATTGACTAAGGAAAAGCAAATCCTCTCCGGCCTCAAGGATTTCCAGAGGGCGACAGTAGAAAGGATATTTTCTCTCTTTACCGGTGGGCGCAGCCGTGTGCTTGTTGCAGACGAAGTAGGTCTTGGCAAAACACTGATCGCCAGGGGTGTGATAGCGAAAACTGCTGTTTATCATAAGCAAACTTTACATGATGATTTGTTCAAGGTTGTCTATGTCTGCTCAAATCAAAGTATTGCCGCGCAGAATCTATCCAAGCTCAAAATTAATGAAACCGATAGCGTGGAGGGCCTCTCAGATACACGGCTGTCCATGCAGCATCTAAAAATTTTTAAAGATGAGATGGAAAACAAAAAGAGGCAAAACTACATGCAGCTGATCCCGCTGACTCCGAATACATCTTTTAACATGACCGGGGGCGGCGGCAGTGTGCAGGAACGCGCCTTGATTTATGCTGTACTTCACCGTTATCAACCGATCACTCCTTATCAAGAGGAATTAGAAATACTGCTGGTTGATAATGCCACTAATAGCTGGCACGCATGGGCAAGAGATTGGTACGAGAATCAAGTTGCCGATTGCGACAAGGCCAGTGGTGGGCGTTATCTTAAAACTGTTTTAGGAAGTGTGGACAGCTTTTTTTCCGCGAATAATGGCCTGCTGTCAGAGATAACAGCTTTTTGCAACAAAATACGCGTGAGCGGACGCAAACAAAGCGGGTCCTATCCTGTTATTCACAAGCTCCGCCGCATGATGGCCGAAATAAGTGTAGGACTGTTGAATGCCGATCTGGTTATTATGGACGAATTTCAACGGTTCCCGGAGCTTATTAAGACTGATACGGACAATGAAACCGCAATGTTGGCCCGGCGCTTTTTCAATGCGTCCAAGCGCGATAATGGAAAAGTTAAAATCCTGTTGCTTTCCGCAACTCCCTATAAACTTTACTCAACACTGGAGGAAATAAATGAAAATCAAGCGGACGAGCACTACCGTGAATTTATGCAGGTGACGGATTTCCTGTTTGAAAGCGACCCTTTGAAAAAAGCTGAATTTCGGCAGGTATGGAGGGATTATTCGATATCGCTTAATGAAATTGGCGCAACAGATTTAACCATTCTGACTGCCAGGAAAAACAGAGCCGAGGATGCTCTTTACCAGGGCGTCTGCAGGACAGAACGTCTGTCGGTCGAAGGCGCCGGCAAGTTTGTAGATATAGAGACTGCGAAAAGCACATTGGGTGTTTCCGAAGAAGATATACTTTCCTACATCAGGGCCGATAATTTGCTTTCGGATATAGGCTTAAACGAGCATATACCGGTTGATTATATAAAGTCTGCTCCATATATCCTTTCCTTTATGGAGCATTATAAGCTCAAGGAAAAGGTTTACACTTATTTCAAGAAGAATCCCAATAAACTAAAACTAGTACGCAAACCGGAACTGTGGGTAAACGAGGGTTTAGTTTCCAAGTATAAAAAGCTGCCCAACACCAATACGAGACTTAAGAGGATCATTGAAGAAGTCCTCCCGAAGGGCGCAGAGAGACTGATTTGGCTGCCTCCCTCCAAGCCGTATTATGAGCCGGGCGGGGTGTTCTCCAGCTTAAGAGATTTTTCAAAAGTCCTGGTATTTTCCGCCTGGGAGATGGCGCCCAGAGCTGTTGCGGCTATGCTTTCATATGAAGCCGAACGGCTGACAGTAGGTGAGTTGGTCAAAAAATCACCCAACCCCGATCGAGAAAACCGTAGTTATTTCCCCTATGGAAAAAAAGTACGGTTTCCTTCACCTCGTCTTAAATTCAACATGCGTGAAGGTGTACCCGCATCCATGTCACTCATGACTCTGCTGTACCCCTGCGTTACTCTGGCAAAGCTCTATAACCCGATTCAAGCGCTGAATCAGGGATTAACCAGAAGGCAAATTGAATCCGAACTGCGCAAGAAGATTGAAGACCTGCTTGATAAAATTGTTTTTGAACGTAAGAAGAAAGACGATTATGACGAGAGCTGGTATTATTTGGCGCCGTTGCTTTTTGATAAGCAAGAAAAACTGATTAGTTCCTGGCTTAATCAACCGTCTCTAATTTGGGACTTTAAAAATAGCGAGACAGGGACTGCCGATGAAGATGATGAAAGAGGGGTTCTGGAAAAGCATTTTGACAAATTGCGGCTTACTCTTGAAAATGCGGATAATCTGGTCCTGGGACGGAAACCAAAAGACCTTGTAGATATGCTGGTCAAGATGGCCCTGGCTTCGCCGGCGGTATGCGCTCTGCGTTTATTCGGTCCGGAGTTGCCGGACTCCCCTGCGTTGTCAGTACGCCTTGCTAAAATATTTATCGGCCGGTTAAATTTACAGGAGTCCACCGCTATAGTCGAGCTATGTTATGGTTTTGAAGCTTCACACTGGCAAAATGTGCTTCGGTATTGCACCGATGGAAATTTACAAGCAGTACTTGACGAATATGCGCATATCCTTACTGACGATAATGGGTTGGTACATGTTTCCCAGGAAAAAAGATCAAAAACACTTTGTGAAAAGATGTGTGCCTCCTTCAAAACACACACGGCAAGTTATAATGTGGATACATTCCGGAAGTTCCGCGACCGTATCATGAAAGGCGAAAAGCATAGAACTGGCAGCGAAAAAGGTGAATTGCGTTTTATAAAGATGCGTTCAGGATATGCCGCCGGTTTTTATGACACGAGAGGTGAAGGCAAAAGCCTGCAGCGCAAGGATAGCCTGCGTCTTGCTTTTAATTCTCCTTTCCGTCCTTTCGTACTGGCAACTACATCCATTGGTCAGGAGGGATTGGATTTCCATTACTACTGCAGAAAGATTGTGCACTGGAATTTGCCATCTAATCCTATTGATCTGGAGCAGCGTGAGGGACGAATCAACCGGTACAAGTGTCTTGCCATACGGCAAAATATTGCAAAGAAATATGGTTATAAAGGTTTTGATAAAGATATATGGCGCGAGATGTTTGAAAGGGCTAACCTGGAGGAAAAGAGAGGCATGTGTTCCGAACTGGTACCTTTTTGGTGCCTGCCGGACTATGACAAGATGATCAAAATCGAGCGGATTGTGCCGATGTATCCTCTGAGTAAGGATCAGGCAAAGTATGAACGACTGATTAAAATACTGTCGCTCTACCGTCTCAGCCTGGGACAGGCCCGGCAGGAGGAATTGTTGGAATATGTCCTTCAGTGCCAGTTAGACGAGGAGCAACTAAAACTATTGTTTATTAATCTGAGCCCATATTTCAAGGGACAGGCATGTTCAGACTGAAGAAGATTATTTATAAACCTCCAGCATCCTCCTGGCCGTTTCACGTATATCTTCCCTGAGCCATCCGGGTTCCAGAACCTCAACCGTGTTGCCCCACTGCACGAGCCAGGTTTTCATCTCATCAATGCCGCATATTTCAAAGGGCATGATCACCGAGCCATCGTATGAGCGAATGGACTGTAGTTTACACCGGGCAAGCTGAGCGTGACTTGCGCAGCATTTTCGAGTATATCGCATTCGCCCTGCTTGAGCCGGAAATTACAAAGAATCAATCACGGCGGATCATGAACACGGTCGCGAAGCTAAATGAAATGCCGCTGCGGTATTATCTTTACGAAAAAGAGCCGTGGCACAGCAAAGGCTTGCGGGTTTTGCCAATAGACAATTATTTGGTATTTTATCTGCCTGTGGATGCAACAACAACGGTAGTGGTTATCCGCATTATGTATGGTGGACGTGATATTGAAGAACAGCTGTAGCAAACGCAAGCAGGAGGGTAAACGACTTGAAATCGGATGTGCGCACCCCTTGCTATCTTTTAACGGCGCGCAACGGCGAAAATGGTTTAATTACCAGCTTTTCAGTTAATATTAAAACCACCCACCGATAAAATTCTTTTTATCAATTCTTTTTATCAATAGATGGTAAATAACACTGTAATGTGTGATCATTTTAGATGCAGCTTGTGATTTATATAGATATTCTCCGCCATAGGTCTGAAACGGGGCGTTGATCGCCGAATCTAGCAGGTTCTCATCACGAATCCCGTCCATGCCTCCGGTTTCTTTAATTAATATGCTGTGCATCAGCACAATCTGTGGGACACTCAACCGTTTCATTTGGCCAGTTCCTCGAATGCGGCGCGGTGCTTGGCAATCAGGCGACCAGCGACGATTTTCACATCTTCGTTATCCGTCACCTGTTCCGCCTGGAATTGGCTGAATTCGGTAATAATGTAACGCGGCACATTGTTTTTCAAAATAATTACGACACCGTTCTCATCAACAAGACGGGCCACCTTGGAGAAATTCTGGTTGGCCTCGGTGATTGATACCAAGCTGTTTGTATCAATATTCATTCAAAGCACCTCCTACTCTTATATTATACTCAGAATAGGATAAATTCAACCTATTTCATTAACAATTGATCCAGCGCCTTGACACGAGTGAACCGTCCCCATGTGCTGCCTTGGCGGTCAGCCGCCAGCTTATCCTGGTCAGGATCCGGTAAAACCACGCCTCGAACGCCTTTGGGGCACGTAACCCCCTAATGCTCCGGTAGCACTGGATAAACGCCTCCTGAACCACCTCCTCGGCAATGTCCCGGCGGCCGGTAATCAGACAGGCCGTCCGGAGAACTTTGCCGCTGTATTGTTCGACGAGAGCTGCGAAAGCGTCTACGTCGCCCTGGCAGTTTCTTTAGCCACATCCTGACTAAAATCAGGATACCACCATTCTGGTGAGGCTTGCCCGGGAGCTAACCTGTAAGCTTTTCTGCGCCCGCACAAAATGGTTAACGGTCTTTTGGAAACTGAAAGTGGTATTTTAACGGCGAGGGCCAGGTGAGAAGCGCGTCTTCTTCCCTGGTATAAGGGCCTGCGTTATGAATCAAAAGAGGAACCCCATCTGCCCGCCTCTGGTCCGAAACCACGCCGATATGGTCGTATGGCGGGCCGAACACCACGATGTCGCCGCCCTGCCATTCCCTTAAGTTTTCCGCATCCCGCGGTTTGATCCCGGTGGTGAGTCTATCGGCATACTTTTTGAAAAAAACCTCCTGGTTCGGCACACGGCGAAAATCAATGTTCGGGTCGGGCCTGCCTTCTACCCGCGGGTAGTCATCCGGATGTTCTTTAATATCCCGGTCCATCATCCCCTTTAAGTCATAGCCGGCGTTTTGCAGCGCTCGCCAGATCACGTCAGTGCAGACACCCTCGTTTTCAGGAGGATATCCCCCGGCGTAATAAGCGTCTTTATATGAAGGTTTCGCCTCCAGGTCATTGCGCGCCCCCTGGACAATATCGTCCAGGTCGTAGATGCCGTCGTCGTCCTTATCGTTCGCCGATATGACCCTTTCCACTACGCAACGCGGCTCAACGAACTCCCGTAAATTTACCTGAAGCCGGGGGTCCTGATTCTGCCGGTTAAGCAAAATTATCAACAATCCTACGGCAATCAAAAATAACAGAACTTTAATTATTAACAATCGTTTTTCTTTGTTCATTTCATTTACCCTTTGAACTGTCCGGAACTCATAAAAGCTCCGGTTTTCTTTGCGCTTATCATCCACACCTCAAGCTGCTGTCCGACCAACTTGCGCCTTTCTTCATATCACTGTTTTACCAATTCTTAAGCCGACTTATCTATCTGAGGGAGGTTTGTTTTCTACTATTTCTTTTTTCTTTATAGAATCGGCAATTGATTCAACGGCCCTCATCACTCTCCAAAGCATAACTAAACTATAACCATTGCAACTAATGAAAATAGATCAGGTCCCATCGCATATATCACCCCTTTCAACTTTTTACATAGTATATTTTTGATTGTGAATTATAGCATGACAGGCAGTCAGGGAGCAATGGAGTTCAATGGGAATTGAAATGAACACCCAAAGTAGTACAGGAACTTTAGGTCATGCCAAGATAAACTACTACCATAGATAACATATAGCCATGTTGGTCCTGAATTAAAGATAAAGTGTTGCTTCTAGGTTTAATGAATTCTTTAATAAAAAAGAAACTCCCTTTCAGTCAGAAGGAAGTTTAGTAAACGTCATTCAATTTTGTTTTTCCTTATAAGGGTTAGGGTAAAATCGCTCTTATAAAATTCCTCGAATAAATAATTACCTGATAATTTTGGTGGAGACAGGGAGGCTCGAACTCCCGACCTCTAGAGTGCGATTCTAGCGCTCTCCCAGCTGAGCTATGTCCCCGCGATTTATTGATTATAACACAGGGCAAGCCCGGGAGCAATCTATTCTATTCGTTAAGCTGTGCCGTTAAGCTATTCTTTGAGCCTAGGATATTTTTTGAAGCAGGGTTTCCTGCTTTGCCTTTCTCGTGGCGGATTCCTCGCAGTAATCGCTGGAAACCAGGTACAGGTTGACCCAGAGATCGTGCTCGTTGGGTTTGCCTTCCAGTTCCCGGGACAGTTCTTTGAATTTTCTTATGACACGGTCTTTAAAAGATGAAAACTCAATAAGTAAATCGACTACTTCACGCTGACTGAAGGATGTTCCTTCCCTTAAAACTTTGGACAAGGTTCCCACCTCATTTTTTAATTTGTTTCCAGAATTATAAAACGATTGGAAGGATTTGTTAAGGGGGATAAAATGTCTAAAATGGCGGGAATGACGGCAAGCCTCCAAAAAAAGAAGGGGCGGCCCGCATACTTCCGGGATAACCCCTTCTTTGTTTCGCTTTGCTTTGCGCTCTTGCTGCTTTAGAAGGAACGGCTCATCATGCTTGACTCAGGAACGTTCTGCAGCATAAATCCCGCCCGGTTGGGTGTGTATGCGGACTGGCTCGCCAGGTACGGGTTCGACCACGAAGAGATCGCAGGCGACGCAAATGATGAGAGGTTGCTGCCCATTGCGCTCATCCCGACGTTTTCAGGAGCGTTAAGCAGTGTGTAGCCCGCCCGGTTGGGTGTGTATTGCGTCTGGTGAATGAAGCTGGCCGGATCGTTTAACTGCGTTGTATATCCGCTCCGGTTAATGGCGTACGGATCCTGGTGCATCAAGGCCGGACTGGTCAAAGAAGTCCCCCAGTTCGGGCTGAAAGAGGACACCATGCCCATGCCGATGTTTTCCGGTATGTTCTGCAGAGTGTAACCAGCGTTGCTGGGCATGTACTCCTGCCTGCTGATAAAGGATCTCGGATCGGTAAACTGCTGCACGCCGAATCCGGGCTGCTGGCTGTAACCAAACTGCGTTCCATAACCCTGGGTGGTTCCGAGGCCGCCGCCGGTTCCATACTGTGCGCCCATAGCCGGAGTGCTTGCCCAGCCTGTCTGTGCCTGGGTGTAACCCGGGGTCCCATACTGGTATGTTCCCTGGGTCTGAGCCTGCTGGGCCATGCTGCTGATTCTGGTC
>JBAZGB010000076.1:0-9614 GCA_041653135.1 Eubacteriales bacterium
GGTATCGAATTGACGAAGCTGTTGCGGCTTATGTTTTAGGTATAACTTCAGATGGGCCTACCTATAGGTATGCGGCGGCAGGTTCAGGTGCAATATCCTGGACCGATTATAAAATATGGAATGAGGGCAATGACGGTTCCGGCAGCGGGTTGGATGCTGATGTATTGGACGGTATGGCACCGGCAACAGGAGCAACGGCCAACACTATCATGCAGCGTGACGCTTCTGGCCGATCACAGGTTGCAGCACCGAGCGCAGATGCCGACATAGCGACTTTCCGGTCTTTGCTAAATAAATTCGGGGCGAGCGGAACTACCGGGACCCTGGACTGGAACGATACATCAAACCTTCATCCTGGCACGGGGCCGGTCTTACTAGCTGGTGATGCCTCAAACGGACCGGGACCAGGCTATTATTTCCATGTGCTCAACTTTGAGTACGATACAAAGGACGGAACAGGCAATATCTTGCAATTAGCCCTGCCCCACGGCCCCTTCGCAGATACCGTGGGCATGTATACACGCGGGAGAAGTAGCGGCGTATGGTCATCCTGGAAAAAATTATGGAGCGAAGTTAATGACGGTTCGGGCAGCGGTTTAGATGCTGACCTTCTTGATGGCTCACACAAGGCCGACATTACAAAACTTTCAGCAATGGCAACGGTAAAGCTGGATGGAAATACGGAAGTCAGTGCAAATAATGAAACCGTGGTAAACATAGAAGATTATTCAGCGGAACACAAATTCTTTCAATTATCTGCTTATGGGCCGCTCATAAATATGACCGCCAAAATTTGTTATGGTGCGAAAGTCACTGCGGCTGAAGCAGTGGAAGCTTGTGAGCATGTTGTGATAGTCAGAAATAGGGCTTCCTCTTATGAGGAGTTATACTTAATCAACGGCTCAACCAACGCCATAACATTCTACTACAAAGTATATAAATACACCGAGTAAGGAGGGGAACAATGGATACTTTACACACAATCAAAGCCGTTGGCTCAGAGGATGGAAGGTTTGTGCAGATATTGGTTGACCAGGGAAAAAAGTGGGTGGAAATAGACCCCGCCGATGGGACAATAAAGCGAGAAATAAAACCCCGAAGGTTTGTCGAGTATGACGATGCCGGAAACATTACGACTGTTCACAACATCAATTACAGTGAATTGCTTGAAACCCAGGGGGTTGAGGCGTTCCTGGCCGGGAAGAAGGGCTTTGAGGTGACGGACAAGGAACTAAAAGCGGTTGAGGGCAAGGATATGATAGCAACGTACAAGGTCACAGAGGGCCGGCTGGAAGAGAAGCCAATTGTAAAAGAGTAGCCGCTCAAAAGCGGTTTATTATTTGGATCCGGAGGTGGTGCTGGTGGAACTGGACCGCCTGTTCCAGGCCAATGTCAAGCCCGTGTGGGCTTTTTTGTTTGCGGTTTTCAATTATCTTGTCTGCCCAAGCGCGGCTTACTTGCCGGCCATTACAGCGGTATGGGCGGCTGTAATTCTGGATATCCTTACCCGGCTTTTCGCCAATTCCAGGCAAAGTGGGGGTTTTTTCAAGGCGGTCAAGGCCAAGGCCATCTCCAGCGATACGCTTTTTAACCGCACGGTTATTAAGGTGGTGGCGTATTTAAGCCTGCAGATCCTGGCCGGGCTGTCCATGCGGGTGCTGCCCCTGGAGCAGGTAAGCATTGCCGTGGCCACGATTATATATTCATTTCTTTTTGTCCGGGAGGCAACGTCGGTGGTGGAGAACCTGGTGGAAGCCGGGGCGGATGACCTGAAGCCTTTATTGTTTTGGCTGAAGAAAAAAGAGGCCGCTCTGACCGACGATCAAATGAAAGTTAATCCAGTAATACCAACGAAGCCGCCGGATATGCCGGCAGATATAAACAGGGGGGAGCGCGGGGACGATGAGCCGAGAGTTTAGCATTGAGTGGACAGGCACATCAAATTATAGCAAGGGGCGCAGCGGAAGGGCGCTGCTGGCCATTGTAGATCATATTACAGCCGGACGGTTTCCGGGCTGCTTGTCCTGGATGCAGAACATCGCTGCTCAGGCCAGCGCGCATTACCTGGTTACGAAAACGGGACGGGTCCTGCAGCTGGTCAAAGACGAGGACACGGCCTGGCACGCCGGAGCGGTGAACAAGCCCGGTTGGCCGCTGTACGACGGGACAAATCCAAACCGCTATACCATCGGCGTAGAGCATGAAGGGCAGCCCGATGACGCCTTGACTGAGGAACAATACCAGGCCACTCTATGGTTGCACCGGCAGCTGGCAGGGAAGTGGAGCATACCGGTGGACCGTGACCACATAATCGGCCACTACCGGATTGACAGTGTAAACAGGCCTAACTGCCCCGGTTCCGGGTTTCCCTGGGACCGGTTACTTTTGGATTTGAACAGGGGGGATCAAGCTATGGCGGGAAAACCGGAGGACTGGAAATTAAAAATTATTCAGGAAGCAAAAGCGGCCGGGCTTATTACTTCAGACCACGATCCGGACGAGCCGGCAACAAAGTGGTTTGTGCTGGCCCTTGCGCTGAATGTCTTGAAGGCGGTGAAAAAATGAGATCTTTTTTAGAAAGACTGAAAAGCCGGAAGTTTATTATGGCTTTGGTGGCTGCCGGCGTCGCCGGGGTAAAGGCTTATTACCCGGACTTTCCGGACCAGGCGCTTTATGCCATCGTCGGGGCTTGCACGGGTTATGTGGCTGTCGAGGGGGCTGTTGATGCCGCGGCGCAGCTGGCCAAGTGGGCAGCGGAGAAAAATAAGTCGGGGAACTAAAATAAAAAATATTCCACGTGGAATAAGGCCCTGCAGATTATAACGCAGGGCCTTTAGGCTTTTCTTTGAACTCTTTTCTGGGCCAGGGGTAACTTTTCCCCGGGTTTTCCTCAATTTTTTTCATTCTCTGATCAATCTTTGTCTTAATTTGATCGCCTTGCTCTTTTGTGAGCTGTCCGAAATCCACGCGCTTGTCAATTATCTGTTTTCTCAAATCCGTTATCTGTTTGTGGATTGCAGTTATTTCCTTTGCCTGATCTGGGGTTAGGTTGGTGGCTGAAGCAAAGGAAATAGCCGGGAACGATAAAAATAAAACCGTTAGTGTTAAAGCTAGTATTCGTTTCAATCTATTTCCTCCTTACAGTTTAGTCACCTTATTGTTCCCAGGGGTAGACTATTTATGTACATTGATGCGGAGCTTTAAATGTTTTGATTGCCTGGTTTATTTCTGCCTGATTGAGCCATACTATACAGGAGTAATTGACGGGAGGTGAGAGATTGACAGTACAGAGTGATTTGCAGAAAGCCCTTGCTTCCGCAGAGTCCCTAAAAGGCTCTTATGCTGTTTTCGCATCAAGCACGGAGGACAAAGCAGCGAAAACAATGTTCCAGGAAATGTCCCAGGATATGCAACGCCACGTTGACTCTCTGAGTTTCCGGCTGAAATACTTAGAAAAGAATAATCCTATTCAACAATAATGAGAGAAAAAGAATTGACTACAGAGCCCCTGCCGAAAGGTGGGGGCTTTTATTTCATATAAAATAATTTCAGATTGACACCCCCGAACCCCCGTTCTATGATCGGGTTACCGGGGGTGTTTTTATGTCCAAGCTCTACAACCGGCTCATCCAGATCCGTCTTTCCGGCAGTCTCCCCTCTGAAATTTACTGGCGCCGAAAATGGCGGACTGTTGTCAGTATCAATTATATCCGGGTTAAACGGGATTATTACGATCCATACTGCTGGCTTGATACCTACCGTGCCGTGCTTGACAACGGAGTTGTATGCGACCTGGTTCAGACGAAGGATGGCTGGGTGCTGGAGAGGGTGTGGGATTAGCCATAAAAGGAAATATCTTCCGAGGGCGATGCTTTTTTGATACCTCTCCTTTTTCTCTTATTTAGTATTTTTACTCAATTTTAGCAGGACTTTTTGAAAAAACGTTAAAAATTTATTATAAGGGTTATTTTGTTCATTTTCAAGTGTTGACAATTCTGAACTAGCATCACAGGAAGGAGTATTCTTTTATGTCTCAAGGTTCAAATGGAGACCTAACTAACACAGATAAAGCTATAAGTAGGGTAACGCTCGAATTTGAGCCAAGAGGTCAACTTCAGAATTTTATAAATGATAAAAATACTGTTTATTGGCTTGAAAACCAACCTGGACACAACCCTTTATCCGAAAACATAGTAATTAAAGGAGATAACCTTTCTGCTATGGCGGCATTAAGGGTTTCTTGGTTATTAACGGAAAAAGAAGGAAAATTTGATGTTATATACATTGATCCGCCTTACAATGTTGGTGGAAATACCAGTTATAAAAACAAATGGAAAGGCGAATCAGAAGGTAATTTTGGTTGGGCAGGAGACCACGGCAAATTTCTGGACTTTATGGAACCACGTTTAAAAATGGCAAAACTTCTTATGAAAGACGAGGGAATTATTTTTATCTCCATTTGTGACGCTGAATACCCTCGTCTGTTAATGTTAATGAATGAAATTTTTGGGGAACCCAATGCTGTTGGCACTTTTGTTTGGGATAAAAAGCAAGGCTCGCCGTCTGACAGTATAAACGTTCTTCACGAGTATATTATCTGTTTTGCTAAAAATAAAAAGAAAGCATGGAAATTAGAACAACTCAAACCAGGGTGTGAGGCTATACTAAAGAATACTCAACATTTAGTCGAAAGATACGGTTATGAGGAAGCCTGTGTAAGGTTAAAAAAATGGACAGAAGAACAAGTAAAAAAAGATGTATTAACACGGGGGGAAGCCTCATATTGTTTAATTCACCCCAAAACATACCGAGTATTCGCTTCTAACCCTACTTGTGCTCAAGATGATATTAGTGGAACAAGGTGCCGAATTGCTCTGAAGCATCCGATAACCGGCAAAAAATGCCCTGTACCCGCTAAAGGGTGGAAATGGAGTGAAGAAAATTTATTATCAATGGTTGATTATGATGAAGTAATTAAGTTTGGCAAGGGGTATATTTCCGGTAAAATTCTTTTTGGGCCTGACCATACTACCGTTCCGAGAAAAGCAGCTTATTTAGACGAAATGACTAAACAAAAGCCACCTTCTATTATTAGAGTTAAATCTTCTGGTGTAGGGGATTTACCTTCTGGCGTTGTGTTTGATACGCCGAAGCCTGTTGAACTTCTGGAAATTCTTTTAGGATTTATACCATCAAAAGAAATACAGGTTTTGGATTTCTTTGCAGGTGGAGGAACAACAGCTCATGCAGTTTGTAACTTAAATAAAAGCGATAAAGGTATAAGGACTTATGTCCTTATAGAAGAAATGGAAAGAACAATCAACGAAGCAATAATTCCAAGAATAGAATATTTAACTGAGTCAGATAGCTTTGGATTATACCATATTATTAAAAAGCAAGCAGGTTCAATTGACCTTCTCAAAGCGTTCAGAAAACATGCAGAAGAATTTGTTGGTTTTTTGCATTCTGTTGACCAAGATTTTGATTTGCAAATAGAAGGTATGCGAATTATTGGTTATAGTTCACAAACGGATACACTTGTTGCAACGTTATCACAGGAGTTAAGGAACAAAGATTCTTTGTATTTTAGAGCGGAACTTTCCTGCCTTGCAAAAGCCATTACACAGTATAAAGCGACAAAGGTTGTTGTTTATAAATTAGAAAGTGAGTTTAACGGTAAGGAAGAACCTTGGGCAGGTATAAAGTCAGATATTTTCATAGGAACTACTTGTAAGAGATTTAACTTTATTTCGCTACCAAGTGCCATTGTCAAAGCATGGAAAGACACCCTTATTGCTCTGGAGGCGGTTTAATTGCACAGTTCTATTTTTTCTATATTAAAACCATTTCAGTTTAAAGTGGTTAAGAAAAATATAGGTTTATTAGAAAAGGTTTTTAATAAGGGAGTTGCTTTTGCAGAACGTCAAGTAACGGTTTCACCTACGGGTTCTGGTAAAACTTATATAATGTCAGCAATAATCCAATATGGTTTGACCGCCTTCAATAATTCATGCTTTGTATGGATTACACATAATAAACAAATTACAAAACAGACTTCAGAAAGCCTTCATTCAGGAATAGAACCATATATTTGTTCAGTAGAGGCTATAGAGGCAGGATCTTTAACTAGCGCCAGGGTTTTGTTATTTAATGTTCAAAAGGGGCTTTCGAAGAATGCGAACCCTTGGTTAAAAAGATGGATACAAAAACAGGAACAAGAAGGACGCAGTTGTGTTTTTATCGTTGACGAGTCAGATGAAGGGCAAAGCGGCTTGAACATGAAGTCCCTCCGCTTAATACTAAAACCTAAACTTGAACTTGGTTTTACAGCTTCTTTTAAATCAGAAACGGGTGATAAGCTATTTCACAAAGTACCTTATGTAGATGTTGTAAAGACTGAAATGATTGTTGACAATATCTATTATGAAGTATCAGCAGAAGTAGCATTAAACGAAATGTTAAGGACTGCTATTGATAAAAGGAATAGGCTTGAAGGTTTAACCAACATTTTACGAGGTACTGAAAAATATTTTGTGCCAAAAATGGCAATACAGACTCAAGCGTCAAGGGCAGAAGAGTTTAAAAGCCTTCTAATTGAATTGCTTAATTTAACCCCTTCCGAGGCTAAAAAACAGGTGGTAGTACATACACAAAACGATAGAGGACTTGATGAACCGATTGAGATAAATGAACTGCGATATATTATTGGTGATCTAATGATTGAACGGGGCTGGAATATGCCTGAGCTATATGTGTTAACTGTAGCTAAAGAGTCCTTATCAGTTGTAAAAGGTGTACAATTACTAGGTCGTGTGTTAAGACTCCCTCAATGTAAAAGGTTTGAAGAAGAAGAACTCGAACCACTAAATTCTGGATATGTTTATATTGCTGGAAAACATACTATTCAAAAGAGTTGCGAAGAATTTATGTCTCAAGGCTTAATCCCTGCTGGTGGCGGGCGTTTTGGAGTTGAGATTGAAACAGTATACCGTCGTCCTGATATTATTTTACCTGAAATTCAAACCACGCGAGGAGAAATACTTGAACAAATTTGGTCAGAAAAATTAGACTTTGTGGTAGATAGTACTATAAAAGTTATTTTTGATGAAATAAAAGATATTAACCCTACAAATCCAACTGTAAGAACAGGTAATATTGATTTAGAAGGAATGGCTGTTGCTCCACTTTCCATAAAAAATATTGAAGCAGAATGGAATTATGAGCATGCTAAAGATATTTTGCGAACAGCTTTTTCTCACCATTTTCACCAAGGTTTATGCGAACGAATTATTGGAGAATTCCATGCTGAAGTTTTGAATAGAAATTTGCGTATATCAGAAATTTCTGGCACATTAAGGGAAGCCGCTAGTAAAATTAAAACATCTTTACTTTTTAGAAAACTTTCGTTAATGGTGGATTTAAAAAGGTTCCCATATGAATGGCCAAAATCAATTAACGTCGTTAAGGATAAGCCATATTCTTTTTCACGATGTTTGTTTCCTAAAATTAGCGGTCTTAATAGTGAGGAAATAGACTTTGCGACGATGCTTAATGACCTTTGCGAGAAACAAGGGTGGTACTGGTTTAGGAATACACCTTCCGATATTTTAGTGGTCAAAAGTGGTTATCCTGATTTTGTTGTTTTTGCTAACAAAAAGTATGTATTTATTGAGTATAAAGGTAGTCACCTCAAAGGCAGTGATGATTCAGTGTTAAAAAATGCTTTAGGTAGTATTTCTGGTAAAGGCAACTATTACATGGTCTATAAAAAAGATAAAGACTCAAACGAATATTATGCTATAGGTCTTCATGAAAAAGAAGAAGAATTATTTAAACCCGAAATACACCTTGGAATTTACTTAAAAAGGTAAATTCCAAGAAAATAGTTGTGGATATCAGTGAAAAGATAAAAACGTATAAATTGCAATTAAAAGTATGCCGCCCAACTCTCCCGAGCCACCAGCATTTCCAAACCCACAATATCCCGGATCCTGCATGGCCACATCCCCTCCGACAACACTTTGGCCCGGTTCGCCGCAGCCCTGGAGGTCAGCCCCGGGTACCTAAAAGGCGGGTACACTATGCCGGCGCATTTGTCCGAGGATGACATATTATTATTTGCCGACCTGCGGAATCTTCCGTATCTGAAGCTGGTCCGGGAGATAGCTGAACGGGGAGTGACGGCGGAGGAGCTCCGGAAGCTGGTTGAAATAATAGAGAAAAACCCCGGATAGACCGGAGATTTATTCTTTGTCTAGCTCCACAATATTCCCATCCATGAAACAATGACGTTAGCGACTATATCCTGGTATAATATCTATATGATAAATTTATGGAGGCGGTATTATTACATATTTTAGGTTTTTGTGCATAGGCAAGAAAAATAGTTATCAATACAAAATGGATAATGATGACGAATGTCACGGTACCGGAGAAAAGGCCGGATGTGGGTGGTTGCGTTGCGTTGAATGTGACCTTGTTTGTAAGTGGAGGCGAGCTAAGGAGGTTGATTAATAAGTCAGCTTCAGCGTAACCGAATCTTATACCGCTGAATACCATATAGAAATACATGGTAAAAGGTGGTATAGATATGGGATACGGAATAGGTGGCGTCGGCTGTAACGATAACTGTTTTATTATATTCTTGGTTTTGATTCTTTTGCTATGTGGAATGTCAGGTTACGGCGGCGGTTGCTACGATAAAAAATAAGGCTTAGTTCAAAGCCATATCCGTATACTCCAACTGAAGCCCGGACCGCAATAGTCCGGGTTTCGGCTTTTTAATTCGGTACGGCAGCTGAGTGCGGAGCCGGTTAAGCTACGGTCGTGCCGTACATGTTATTGTCAAACATATGTATATAATAGAAGGAACTTCATGGAACGTGTTTAGTTAACATTTTTAAACGGGCTGAATATCACTCTCCGTTTGGTTGACAGTCCACTTAAAATCTGATAATATCGTTAATGGCTACTTAATGGCTACTCGGTTTTTTAAGAAACCCCGTATGCCTTGTGGCAGCGGGGGTTGCAGGAAATTAAACCGCATCCTTGGTAAGGATGAGGTCACCGGTTCAATCCCGGTCAGTGGCTCCAGAGTGAAGTCCTCTAAACGCTTGATTTATAAGGGTTTGGGGGATTTTGTATTTTATTTTTGTTCCCTCTCTTTTTCATATATTTAATGATTTTTTCATAAAAATTCATTTTTTAATGGCTACTTAATGGCTACTTTTTTCATCTTAACAACGTTATCCTTTTTCTTGAAATTTTTCTGAGGAAGAGTTTCCGGAATATCATTGTTAAGAACCTGAACTGAATCTTCAACCATATTGTCGATGAAATGGACATAAATATCATACGTTGTTGATACGTCTTTATGGCCCAGCAATTCGCTGATGACTTTTATGTCTGTTTTTTTCTTAAACAGGTCTGAGGCGTACGTGTGCCGCATGGTGTGCAGGTTAACCCACTCACAGCTGATACGGTCACCAACAGCCTTGAATTGCCGGAGCACGTTCCGGGGGCTTAGCATTGTTCCTTTTAAAGTCTGAAACAGCGGATCGGAGCCTTTCTGGTTTTTCTGTTTCAGCATGTATTCATTTATAAGTTTTATAATA
>JBAZGB010000077.1:0-9433 GCA_041653135.1 Eubacteriales bacterium
ATTATCAAGGAACAATATTTCCAGTGAATTTATGGTAATTAGTAAGGTTTATAACTGGAAATTTATCTCTAAAAACCTTACTAAAACTATTATACGAGGAGAAGTGATCTATGGAAACCAATATGACCCCTGAGACGGATTTAACAAATGATTTAAACTCCAAACCATTGAACCTCTGGCAAAGAATTGCCGGAATACTCTGGGGTGGACCCCGGAAAACTTTTGAGGACATTATCGCCGCGCCAAAACTAACGGGAATAATTATTCTTCTTCTTGGTATAAGTTTGCTCCTTGCCATACTGATTCTTCCTAAAATGAAGGAGTTCACACTCGAGATATTCCAGAGTATGCCGAATACCGCCGGCATGCCTGCATCGGCTGCAAGCACGGCTGTTACGGTGGCAATGGTAGGAGTCCTGGCAGGTTCAATAGCCGCTCCGCTGATCAAGTGGGTGATCTTGGCGGCGCTGTTAAGTCTGTTTAATTCCTTCACTGGGGGAAAGGCATCCTTCAAAACATTATTCAGCATATGTGTCTATTCATATTTGCCGGTTATGATTGCTTCCATAGTAAAATCCGGCTTGATAATGTCTTCCCCTGCCCGGAATATACGTGATATTAGCACAAGTCTGGCGCTGTTCCTGCCGGTAGATAAGATAGGAGACAGGTTGTACATGTTCCTTTCACAGATAGACCCGTTTAATATTTGGAGCCTGGTTTTGCTGGCGCTGGGCAGTTCCTTGGCCATGAAAGTCGTTTTCAAAAAAACAGCTGTGTATATCGGAGCGCTGTGGGTTCTGTTTATAATTGCCGCGGTTCTTCTTTCAGGTAAGGCATTTACAGCTTCCATAGGGATGTAGGCAAGTTCTGTGTGTATGCGCTTGCCGTGGTTTTTCTTACTCACTTAAGTAAATCTCCATTATAATAATTAGATGAATGACTAAAGCAGGATTGACAACCGGTTGGTTTACTTTTCATTAGCGGGTAGGTGTAAAAGGAAGGGGAGTCAGTTGAATTGAAGCTGAATGCAGATTTGTTTCGCAGTATATTCGGAAAAAAACTGTTGGCCGGGGCGCTGATCCTCGGCCTTATTGTGTCGGTGGTCGCCATCAACCTAGCCAGAAACAAAAAAACGGCGGGTATACCGGTTAAAACAGCCAAAGCGGAAACAAGACACCTGCAGGACAATGTTTTTGCCACAGGCAGAGTGAGATTGGTGGAAAAGCAGGAATTTTACAGCTATGAGGAAACAACGGTAAAAGAAATACTGGTCAATCCGGGAGACGCTGTGCGCAAGGGACAGGTGCTGGGGCTTTTGGACGCCGGTGATTCCGGGGACAAGCTTAGTGAGGCCGAAGCCAACTATGCGGTACAACAGTCAAACCTGGAAGACGCGCTGCATCCCAGGCCGGAGGAGATAGCCCAGAGCAGGGCTAACTACAAAAAGGCTGAAGCCGATTATAAGAACGCCCGGAAAGAATTAGAGAGAAATAAACAGCTTTATGACCAGGGGGTTATCAGTTCTCAAGAATTGGAAAAAGCGGAGCTTGAACTGATAGCGATGGAAACGGCATACACAAATGCAGAGGCTGCGCTGAAAATAAAAGAGTCGGGTCCCACCGGTCCCGAGTTGGCCTCCCTCAAAGCACAGGTGGAGCAGGCCCGCATACGGATGGAACTGGCCCAGCGGGAGTTTGAGAGAAACACACTCACGGCGGAAATGGATGGTGTTGTAATAGCTGTGGAAGTTTCCGGGGGTGACCACATCAATCCCGGTACCAGGCTCATCACTATCGGCAATACGGCCAAAGTGGAAGTGACCGCCGGGGTGAGTGAGGCGGACAGCGGCAGGTTGAAAACCGGCCAAAGAGTCAAAGTAACCGCCGCGGCGCTGCCCGACCGTGAGTATACCGGTGTGCTGCGCAGCGTTTCCCCCGGCGCCCTTGTCGAAATGAAAAACCAGGGCAGCCAAATTGAAGTGCCGGTGATTGTAAACATAACCGGTGACTCTAAAGGGCTTCGCACAGGCTACACCGTGGATTTGACCATCACCACCGCGGACATAAAGAAGGCGCTGGCGGCGCCTTACGAGGCCGTGGTTGAAAAAGACGGAAAGCGTATCGTTTACGTTGTGGAGAACGGAACCGCCAGGGAAAGGAAAGTGGAAACCGGCCTGGATACCGATTTATATACGGAGATAAAAACCGGTCTTAAGGAAGGCGAGACGGTGATTGTGGAGCCCGGTGAAAAGATCAAGGATGGAGTCAGGGTTTCAGCGCTGAATAATGTCCCTGCAGCCGGGGGGGATAAATAATGATTCAGGTATCCCGACTGGTTAAAATATATAGTACCGGGGAGAGCCAGGTAGTGGCGCTGCAAGATGTGAACCTGGAGATTGCAGCCGGTGAGTTTGTTTCTGTAATGGGACCGTCCGGTTCCGGAAAATCAACTTTGATGAACATCCTGGGCTGCCTGGACACACCTACCTCCGGTTCATACAAATTGGACGGAGTAGAAATAAGCAGCCTGGATGACACCGGCATGGCAAAGGCGCGCAACCTTAAAATAGGCTTTGTTTTTCAAAATTTTAACCTGCTGCCCCGGATGACCGCTCTTCGCAATGTGGAAATTCCTATGCTGTATGCCGGGATAGACGCGAAAGAAAGAGTGAAAAGAGCAACCACGATGCTGGAGAAGGTGGGGCTGTCCGGGAGGATCAATCACCGTCCCAGTCAGCTGTCCGGCGGTCAGGTGCAAAGGGTGGCCATAGCCCGGGCGCTGGTTAATGAACCGGCGATATTACTTTCCGACGAGCCCACAGGCAACCTGGACACCACCTCCGGGGAGGAGATACTGGCCATATTTCAGGATCTAAACCGGAACGGGGCCACCATAGTGCTGGTAACCCACGAGAGGGATATTGCCCTGCACACTTCAAGAATTATTCACTTTCGGGACGGCAGGCTGGTGGACGACGAGAGAGTGGAAAATCCTCTGGATGCTCTGGAACAATTGAAAAAGCAAAGAACAGTTCCTGCCGCCCTTTCTGAAGAAGCCCACTTTGTCCAAACGGAAGAATCTGATGCCTTAAGGGAGGATGCCAGGTGAATTTATTGGAAAGCATCCGTGTAGCTTTAGAGGGCATCCAGGCCAATAAATTACGCTCTTTTCTGACCACCCTGGGTATAGTCATCGGCATTGCGGCAGTAATCGCGGTGGTGGCCATCGGGCAGGGGGGCCAGGCCGTATTGATGGCCGAAATGGAGAAAGTGGGTACCAATATTTTTTTCATCAGTGTTGATTGGAACGATGAATCTTCCATCAGGGGGTTCAGCGCCGGCGACGTGCAGGTATTGAAGGATAGGCTGCCCGGTATCACCCATCTTTCCGCCAACAGTTCTAATATGGATAATGTACGGGGGCCGAAGAAAAAAAAGTATTGCACTGTGCAGGGGGTGTCCTCCGAATACTCCTTTATCAGTAAAATGACTATGAAAGAAGGGCGCTTTTTCAGCAGCGAGGACGACGGCCTGGGCCGGCGGGTGGCCGTACTTGACGAGGCGCTGGCGGACGAAATATTTGGACGCGCTGATCCGGTGGGGAATATGGTCAGTATCGGCAGCACTCCTTTTCTGGTTATAGGGCTGGTGGCCAAAGGCGAGTCTATTTTCGGCTTTAGTGAAAATGTCAACGCTTATATACCGGGCAAGACCTGGCGCAATATATACGGATCCTATATCAGTAACCTTCAGGGCAGCGCAGTTTCCAAAGAAACGGTTCAGGGAACCATGGAGCAGGCGGTAAAGGTGCTGGAGCGCCGCCACCCGGGTGTGCAGTATTCCAGCCAGAGCATGGAGCAGATCAAGCAGTCGGCCGGCAAAATAACCGGCATTATGACTCTTATAATCAGCGCCATAGCCGGAATATCCCTTTTTGTAGGCGGCATAGGGGTAATGAATATAATGCTGGTGTCGGTTACGGAGCGGACCAGGGAAATAGGCATCCGCAAAGCCCTGGGAGCCAGGCGAAAGGATATTCTTGTCCAGTTCCTGATTGAATCCGTGGTTTTGAGCGTGCTGGGGGGCATTATCGGCATGGCGGTAGGTATAGGCGGGGCTTTTATCATTGCCAAAGTGGCCAAGTGGCCTCCTTTAGTTTCCTGGTGGACAGCGCTGCTGGCGTTTGCCTTCTCTGCGTGCATCGGCGTCATCTTTGGTCTGCTGCCTGCCAACAAGGCCGCTAAAATGGACCCCATAGAAGCTCTGCGGAGGGACTGAGTAAAACCTAAGAGCCGGTGTGATATACCGGCTCTGTCTAATACTGGCTGTGGTTTTCTTTTTTATCCCAGCTGTGATCGCAGCAGAAAGAAGTACAGCAGCAGAACCGCTGAAAGCACATACATCAGCCCGCTCACACGCTTAGCCTTTCCACTAAGTAAATTTACGACAGAATATGAGATGAATCCCAGCGCCAGTCCGTCGCCGATAGAATAAGAAAATGGTATGCCTACCAGTACAAGAAACGCAGGGATCGACTCGCTGTACTCACTCCACTCGATCTTGGCCGCGTTTCTCATCATCATTGCCCCTACCATCACCAGCGCCGGAGCGGTAATAACGCCATAACTGCCGATCATGGCGACCAACGGGCTGAAGAAGAGCGCCAGAAGAAAGAAAAAGGCGACTGAGATGCTGGTCAGTCCTGTTCTGCCGCCCGCCTCCACCCCCGCCGAGCTTTCGATATAGCTTGTAACTGTACTGGTACCGAGAAGTGATCCGATTACGGTGCCCGTCTGGTCGGCCAGCATGGCCTGACGCACCCTGGGGAGCTTGTTGTCTTTAATGAATCCGGCCTGTTCACCCACGCCGACCAGAGTGCCGATTGTATCAAAGACATCCATGAAAAGGAAAACGATGATGAACGGCCACATGGCAATAGACAGAGCGTGGACCAGGTCCATTTTTAAAAACGTAGGCGCCAGCGACGGCGGCGCAGAAATGATACCATGAGCCAAACTGAACCGTGTCATAAGCATTGATTCAGTGACTAATTTGGATCCGCTGATGGCCGCAGGCAGCAACGGCAGCGCCAATTTCAGCACGATCGCGAGAACGGCCGCTCCCGCAATCCCCCAGAGGATCGCACCCCGTACACGTCGTGCAAACAAAATCGCGGAAAGAAAAAGCCCGAAGAAAAAGATGATTAGATCAGGCGACGCGAAATGGGCATTCAGCACAACTCCGGAACTTGAAGATTTGATGATCAGGCCCGCATTTTGCAGGCCTATAAAAGCAATGAAGATCCCGATTCCGGCCGCAATGGCGTTTTTCATGCTCGGGCTGATGCTGTTAAAAATATGTTCCCGGATTCCGAGCAGGTAGATCACGAAAAAGAGCACGCCGGAGACGAATACGACGCCGAGCGCTACCTGCCAGCTGTTGGCAAACCCGGCGGCAGCCGCTGCGGGCATGACCGAAAAGACGAAAAAGAAGTTCTCGCCCATACCGGGCGCCAAAGCGATCGGGTATCGCGCGACAAAACCCATAACAAGGCACGCCAGGGCTGACGAAAGGCATGTCGCGGTAGTCAGGGCGCCGAAATCCATTCCCGTCTGAAAGCCGAACATGGACCCTGATAGGGCGGCAGGTTGTACGAAAATAATATAGGACATGGTAAGGAAGGTAGTAAGACCGGCTAGAATTTCCGTCCTGACGGTGGTCCCGTTCTCGGAGAGATGAAAATACTTTTCCATGATTCGTTCCTCCTTTCGATAATTGGGAAGGTTAAAAAAGGATCATTTTCCATACAAGTACGACATTTGCCTGTAAACTCCTGCTGCAATTTTGCTGCAATGTCTAAATTATTTAATTAATAAGGAATTTTAAGGCAAATTAAAAATGCCCTTTGAATAGGGCACTGTCTTTAATTATATGGAAGCAGGAGAACCGTTCCCCTGCATCTTTTGCAGGATCAGTTTAGTTTTTAATAACCTGTTGTTTTTGCGCTGAGATCAGTTGGCGTCCGGCAACAACGTGAAGTTTGATGTTGCAGAAGCCGGCTCCAGTAAGCCACTGCGAATACTGATCCAGGGACCAGGTTCCGCCGTTTTTGGTCTGGACCAGCATGTTTACCGCAAATACCGCCGCTTTCTGGCCCGTTCCCCTGATAAAGTCGACAATTATAATTTTCCCGGATGGTACCAGGCAGGCATGCGCCTTCATGAACAATTCCCTGTTTTCCTGTTCGCCGACAATATGGCAGATGTTACCCAGAAAAGCAAGATTGAAAGGTCCGGAGGGCAGGTTCTCGTTAAAATCACCAGGAACCATTTCAATATTATGTTCTTTGGCCTTGAGGCTCATATGCTCAACCACATTGGAAAGGTCAAATACGGTCACTTTGGCGCCAAGTGAGGCAAAGGCTTTCGCATAGGTGAGGGGCCCTCCTCCGATGTCGAGCACTTTTTTGCCGTTGTCCAGGGAACCGGTGCAAAAGTCTGCTATTCCTTGTGCGCTCTTCTTTGCGTTAAAGTCCATATGTTCCATAAAAGTCTTTGTCTGTTCCTTACTCTTTTCATAGACGACGGGTTTTCCCGAAGTGATTACTTCATCAAGGCGAATCCAGTTTTTCAGCATGTTATGCCTGTGCAGGAAGAAAAGGCCTGTATAATTAGGATCGTCCGGATCAAAAAACATCTTTTTTACTTCGGCGCTCAGTCCATATCTCTTTCCGTCGGAAATAAGGTAGCCCAGAGCCGCCAGAGCTTCGCACACAGTCCAGACTGAACGGGAGTCCGCCTGCAATGAAGCGGCAAGTTCTTCCGTAGACATGGACTTGTCTTCCATGGCGCTGATGATTCCAGTTTTTACAGACGCGAGAAGGATTAAAAGTTCCTGGGTGGTGCTTAAAGCGTCGGGGGAGAGCATTTAATCCGCTTCCTTTCCTATAATAAAATTGGGCTTTCGGGGTCATGCCCAGCATAGTTAGTTTCAACAGTCCGTCTGCCTTGATTTGCGTAGCAGTACGTGCAATTGTGCAGACAGGTGTTGTAAACTCCTATATCCACACTCTGAACGCACCGGCATTCTTTTCGCTGGTTTCGGTCTTTGTTGAATTTAGATTCTGATCCCAAAAGATTGTTAATCAGATCTTCGTCAATACAGGCGTTTGACTCAATGCCGAACTGCGGATCGAGAAATTCCGCGCAGGAAGTCAGTTTGAGTTTGTGGTAACCGGCAATTTGTTTTAATACAGTCACAACCTTTTTCAATAAATCCCGGTTGTTTTCGTTATTCAGATCAACAGTTTTGATACCGTGCAGGTTATTTAATTGAGATAATTTCCTTTGAGTTTTTTTATAGAAGTCCAGTATGCTGAAAACACATTTGCCTGTGTGATCTTTCAAATTCCGGGCCAGATAATCAAAGTTGCCCGTATGGAAATCAATACTTGTCAGATCGGAGATAATCATGGGGTCGTAGCGCCAGATTACTCTGTCCCTGCCCAGTGTCAGGCTCAGCTTTTTGAAAGTGGCAAGTATTTTATTTGCCGGCGGCAGGTTTGGCTCGAACAAAGCCGGATAATTGTTGACTGTAAAATGAAAGTAGTACTTATAGCCCAGTCTGTCAAGCAAATTAAGGCGGTCCATCAAAGGCCCGGGGTTTTTGGAGAAGAAGACTATCATGCAGACGTCCCGGGGAAGTGTGCTGATCGTCTTTTTATTTCCGTTAAAGGGATTTTTGATTGTGACATATCCTTCTTTAATCCTGTTTATGAACCAGTCGCTATAAAAGGCCGGTATATCTGTTCTTCTGCTTGCGCTGATGATCATCTTGGCGCCTTTCGGGTATTTAAAACTAGAAACCCCGGATAAAAAGTGTCCGGGGCTTTTTCAAAATAAGGAGGTTAAGTAAGATATAATAACCATATTATAAAGCTTTTCAGGAAGAATTTCAATATGCCATACGGATTTGATGCCGGATTTTGTTGGGATATTCAGACGATTAAGTTATAATCATGAGGCGTTCATGTGCTAGAATCGGTTTTTTGGGATTGAGTCGTAATGCTTTGGGAAGCATTGGGGCAGCGTCTAAAAATTATCCTTGACACTCCAGCGAATTATTCTGTATACTGAAATGCAATATTACTGTCGTAAAAGGTAATGAAGGGGAGCAAGTAACCTGATCCCCGGGCTGCAGAGAACTGGTGGGTGGTGAAAACCAGTGCCCGGCCGGGTGAAAGGATCGCCCCGGAACTGCCGGCCGAAAGGTGTTTAAGCCGATTAAGCTGGGACGGGTTGGCCGCTGTTAGAAAGGCCGTGTCGTTTGTAAGACACAAAAGCAGGTCTTTATTTTTAAAGATAAAGGCAAGCAGGGTGGTACCGCGCGAGGATTAAACCTCCCGTCCCTGGCAGTTGGCTTTAAACTGCCGGGAACTGGGGGTTTATTATTTATAAAAGATTGAGGTGTTACTATGGGTTTGGTTATTTACCTTGACGGACAGTACGTTCCGAAAGAAAAGGCCCTGGTTTCAGTATTCGACCATGGACTGCTGTACGGTGATGGGGTATTTGAAGGTATCCGGGCTTATCACAACAGGGTATTCAAAATGGATGAACATATCCTGCGCCTTTATAAATCAGCCCGCGCTATAGCCCTCCAGATGCCTGTAACAGAAGACGAGATGAAGGAAATTGTCCTTGAAACCTGCCGGCGCAATGATTTGCGGGATGGGTATATCCGTCTGGTTGTTACCAGGGGCGTTGGCGATCTCGGTTTGGACCCGAGGAAATGCCACAAACCAACGGTTTTCTGTATCGCAGCTTCTATCCAGCTCTACCCTGAGGAATTTTATCAAAAAGGGCTGGAGCTGATTACCGTGGCTACCAGGCGGAATCTCCCCGAAGCCTGCAATCCTCAGGTGAAGTCTTTAAATTATTTAAATAACATTTGTGCGAAGATTGAAGCCAATCTGGCTGGTGTTCCCGAGGCAATCATGCTCAACCAGCAGGGGTATGTGGCTGAAGCTACCGGAGACAATATATTTATTATTGACGACAATTCCACCTTAATTACACCGCCGGCAGCGGCAGGCGCCCTGGAGGGGGTTACCCGCAACGCGGTGATGGAAATAGCGCTCAAAAAGGGGATGAAGGTGGAAGAATGCACGATGACCCGATATGACATATACAACTCACGGGAGTGTTTCCTTACCGGCACTGCAGCCGAAGTAATCCCTGCCGTGAAGGTTGACGGCAGGCCTATTGGAGACGGCATGCCGGGGAAAATGACCCGGGAGCTGATTGAATCCTTCCATGAAGTGACTAAAACCGACGGACCGCTGATTTTTAAGTAAAGTCCAGCGGTTAAATGTCAATAGCCAATTGGGGGAAAGTTTTTAAAAAAGTGCTGGTATTTGCTTAAAAAAAGCAAAA
>JBAZGB010000078.1:0-9221 GCA_041653135.1 Eubacteriales bacterium
AGGGTAAAGGGAAGGAACTCCTGAGCTAATCATATAACCATAAATTTTTAAGTCAAACTACAAATTATTAGGAAAACGTAGGAAGCAGCAGGGTTATGGGGTTAAAGCGGGTTCACTGAATACTTACGGGCCAAGGGCGTCACTATATTCAGATCAGGGAGTTTTAATTAACAAAGGGGCCTGATCGGATATCTTCACACCGAATCCTTAAAGTTGAACAATAAATTGTCTGCCTGCTGATCTTTTAAAATGATCAGGGGCATTTTTTATTTATAGGCTGATTAATATTGGCATGGTTTAACTGTAGGGTGGTTTACGCAGTGCCATTTTATAACAGATCATGGAAAACTATGTTAATAATAGTAATATCAGGTGAAATAATAGAGATAAGGTTTAGAAGAAATCTCTTATGAAGGTGAAAAGAGTGCGGGGAGGTTTTATCCGGGGCGGCGGTGGTTGACGAATCCTCTTTAGCGGGAAGTATCATGCCGGTGATCAAGGCGCCGGGCGCGGAGGTACTGGCCGGTTCCCTTATAAAACACGGACAAATAACGGTTATGTCAAAGACCGAAATGGAGCAGGCCCTGGAAAAACAGCTTGATGAGTTATTCCAGCGTTCCAGCCAAACTACCCGCAACCGCCGGGCAATTAAAAATTACGCGGAAAAAATATCGGTTATTGCCATGCTCACTTCTGCAGGAGCATTTTTACTATGGCGCGACATAGGAAGAAGTCTGGCTATTCTATTGGCTTCCAGTCCATCTGCGGCAAGCATATCCGTTTCTTCCGCCTTTAGGGCGGGATTGGCCAACGCCGCCCGCCGGGGCATCCTGGTTAAAGACCTGCAGGCCCTGGAGGTCTTAACGGAATGTGACATGTTCTGCTGGATAAAACAGGTGTTCTTACCTTCGGCCGGCTTGAAGTAGAGAATGTTATTTCCCTGGGCGACCGGTATGCGAATGAAGAAATTATCGGTTTGGCAGCAGCCTGTGAAAAGAACTCAGTCATCCGGTAGCAAGGGCGCTGGCGCAGCAGGCGCGTGATTCAGATTTGAAAAGGGAAATAAAGGGTAAACGAAAGGTTGTCCTGGGACAGGGTGTCAGGGGAGTAATTGACGGGAAGCTGGTTTTGGTAGGTAACCGCAGTCTTTTAGCGATGGAAAAGGTCTATGCAATTCATATTGCAAAAATCAGCTCGGAAGTCGCTCGCCAGAACCTGATCATATCGGCTGGAGCCAATATCTTCGGAGTGGCCCTGGCGTTGGGGGCTTATACCAATCCGCTGGCCGCGACGGTGTTGAGCAATGTAAGCAGCCTGGCGGTGTTGCTCAATTCGGCCAGGCTGTTAAAAATAAATGGACACGGGGGCGTCAGGAACAGGCGTAAGGCTGGTTATAAAAAAAGAAACGATCGGAAGGGTTGCCTGCAAGCGAAAAGCGAGAATAGAATAAAGCCTGTCTTGCGCAATATGAATCCGGTCCGCATTGCGCACGACGCAATCAGCCGGATGTGGTTTAAGATGGCGCAGGAGGAAGTGATTGACGTTCTGCGCACACATCAGGATAATGGCCTGTCGCGTGATGAAAGCGATCAGCGGTTTAAGCTTTTTGGACCTAACCGGTTAATGGAGCCTAAAAAGCCTTCGACCATGGCGCTGTTTTTCGGGCAGTTCCAAAACCTTGTTACCAAGCTGCTGCTTGGAGCGGGTATGGTATCTTTTATCCTGGGCGAATTTGCTGATGGGATGGGCATCTTTTTAATTGTTGTCCTGGAAGCGGAGGTTGGCGCTATTCAGGAGCGCCGGGCGGAAGATTCTCTGGCCAATCTTAAAAAACTGACTGCTCCTGAAGCTATAGTAATCCGCGATGGGTTGAAGCGGAAGATATCCGCCAATATGCTGGTTCCGGGGGACATTATTCTTTTGGAGGCGGGCTGCCTGGTGTTTTAAAGAGGCGGATATTGGAATAGCGATGGGTAAGGTGGGCACTGACGTTACCCGTGAGGCATCCTGCATCACCCTGACGGATGACTCTTTTGCCACAATCGTCGCGGCTATTGAAGAGGGCAGGGCTATCAAATCCAATATCCGGAAATTTATACGCTATGTGCTGGCCGGTAACCTGGGTGAAATTGCGGCTGTTTCTTCCGCCGCCCTGTTGAATCTGCCGATACCTTTGGAACCAGGACATATCCTGTGGATTAATCTGGTCACCGAGGGAATACCTGCTCTGGCTTTGGGAATGGAGCCGCCGAATCCCAAAGGGATGAATCTTCCCCCCAGCCAGCCGAACGAGAGCATATTCGGCGAAGGCCTGGGCCGGAAGATTATTACCCGGGGTCTGGGGATCGGGACAACCACCCTTGGGTTATTTACCGGCGCTTACCTGCTCAATCCCGGCAATCTGACAAAAGCAAAAACCATAGCTTTCGCCAACCTGGTGGCCAGCCAAATGTTCCATGTTTTTGACTGCCGTTCGAGAAATAAAAAGATCAGGATGTAATATCAGGCCAAAATAGATACATGCCGCCTGCAGCGGCCATATCCAGCGGTCTATTGCTGGGAGCAATTTACCTTCCGGGATTGAGGGCGGCGCTCCCCGGTTGGCGCGCCCATTATCTCATCTTTAACCTTGTTTTAACAAAGTATTAACATAGGTAATACCGTAACTTAAACAAAACTTAAAGGTTTTATATTATAATTTTTAACATGGGAATTATTAAAAGCGATGGTTAAAAAAATGGGAGGTGAGAAGCAGGTTTAATCCTTTATACGGCGTCCAGCTTAAATTCCATGCGCCTGACGCGGTGAAACTTACAGTGAAACGGTGGACCGGCTTTGTTATCCGGAAAAGGGACACCAGTAGAATGGGGATGTCAGTATACATCAGCATGAAGGAGGAGAAGAAGAAGGAATGGGTATAAATATGAAAAAAGCAAGAAAAACTTTGTCCGTAACTCTACTGATTTGTATGCTTTTAAGCATGCTTATGGTACCAGTCTATGCATTTGCCGCAGAAGACAACAATACTATACTGGCCAGGAATGCCGAATGGAAATACCTGGATAACGGTGTTGACCTCGGGGCTGTTTGGCGCGATGTATATTACGATGATTCCGCCTGGGAAAAGGGTGAAGCTCCGCTTGGATTCGGTGACAAGTTCTCCGAAACGGACCCCACGCTCCCCCTGGCTACTGAAGTGGGCTACGGCGCCGATCCCGACAACAAAAACATGACCACCTATTTCCGCACCACTGTTGACGTTGGCAGCCTCAGCGATTATTCTGCGCTTGAAGTATATATTCACGTTGACGACGGAGCGGTTGTTTATTTTAACGGCGCCGAAGCTTTACGCCGCGGGATTAACGAAGGAGTGGAAGTTAACTATAACACTTCCGCAAAATTCAAACCCAAGGAAGAAACTTTCCGGATTCCCGTCTCTGCGCTTAACGAAGGCTTGAATACAATTGCGGCCGAAGTCCATCAGGATGACGGACAAAGCTCCGACCTCTGGTTTGAAATGTCTATCCAGGGAGTAACGGGAGAATTACCAGATGAGCAGCCCGTCATTCCGGATCCCGGCGCTCCGGTTGGCGAGGTCAGCAAGGTAACCGTGACTTTCAACGGAGATACTACCACCTCAAAGGGATTCACGTGGTATACTACTTTTGCCTCCGCCAACAGCGATCTACAGATTGTTGAGAATACCGGCTCAGCCCCCGATTTCAGCAATGCAGTTGAATTCACAGGCGAATATGCCATTTCTACAAATTCTCCTGCAGAACTTTTGCATAAGGCCGAAGCTGATGGCCTGAAGAAGGATACATCATACTACTTCCGTGTCGGTGACGCCGTCCTGAACCTTTGGAGTGACGCCGGCGCCTTCCAGACAGCTCCTAAAGACGGCGCCTTTACCTTCATCGACCTCGCGGATACTCAGGCCAAGAATGAAGGAGAAGCGGTTCTTTCATCACAAACAATCGTCAAGGCTCTCGATACTGTCAGCAATGCCGAGTTCATGGTTCATAACGGTGACATCGTTGATACCGGAAGCAACGAACAACAATGGGATTGGCTGCTCGGACATGCGCAGGAAAGTCTCTTGAACACTACTCTTGTTCCTGCCGCCGGCAACCATGATGAACAGGACAATGCCTTCATGGATCATTTTAACGTAAAACCTGCTGACGGTTCGGCTACCACGAGCGGCGCCTATTATTCCTATGACTATTGCAATGCTCACTTCATCGTGCTCAACACAAATGAGGATTCGACCGAATACGCCGATTTCACTCCTACTCAAATTCAATGGCTAAGGGATGACGTCCAGGCAGCAAGGAATGCCGGGGTCAAATGGATTATCGCAGACATACACAAGGGGCCATACACCACCTCCAACCATGCCACTGACAACGATATTATGGGACCGAACGGCGTCAGGACACTTGTTGCTCCGATCATGTCCGATCTGGGAATTGACCTTGTTCTTCAGGGCCACGACCATATCTATGCGCGCAGCAAGCCTATAAAAAGTGACGGTACTGCGGCGCCCACAGACAAGATTACAGAAACGCTGAACGGCCAAAAAATCGAATATACTGTGAATTCCGACGGTACAATTTACTTAATTCCCAGTACTGCCGGCCCCAAGGTATACTACAGGAATAAGAAGATTGAACCAGGCTACTTCGACCTCTTTGAGGTGGCGGATGAACATCATGCCGCTGTCTACGGTCCTGATCCGAGTGATCCGAGCCGGCCCGTACGCGGCCAGATCCAGAACTTCGCAGGAATCACCATAGACGGAGACAGGCTGACCGTCGTCTCTTACGAGATTGATCAAAGCAAGTATAACGCAGAGCCTTATATAATTGACCAGTTCGGTATTATAAAGGATGAGTCAGTGCCTAAGAACGTCATCCTGCTCATCGGCGACGGCATGGGCTTTGAGCATGTGGAGGCCGCCCGGGACGCAGCAGGCGGGCATTTGAACATGGACGATGTAAACGATGCCGCGGGTAGAATGACAACCAATTCCGCCAATGCGGATATAACCGATTCATCTTCAGCGGCAACGGCCATGGCTTCAGGATATAAAATCAACAACAACGTGCTTGGCTTGTTGCCTGACGGGACTTCCGTGCCGACAATCCTGGAATTGGCCGAGGATAAGGGGCTGGCCACCGGCCTGGTAACCACCGTCCAGATCGCTCACGCCACCCCGGCCGGGTTCGCCAGCCACGTGCCTCACCGCAACCAGTTCAACAAGATCACCGCGCAGTACTTTGATAACTTTGCCGCCAAGGGAAATCCTATCGAAGTGCTCATGGGCGGCGGGCAGGAAAACTTTGACGACCGGGCCGCTTATTACGACAGAACAGGCAAAAAGTATGACGATGCCAACGACACCAGGGACTTGCTCGGTGAGCTTACCGCCCAAGGGTACCAGTATGCAGGCAATGCCGGCGACCTCAGCAGTGTGAGCGCGGCGACATGCGATAAGTTGCTGGGACTATTCCATCCCAATAACGGCCTGACCCAGGAAGTCGACCGCCCGGCGGACTGCGCTGAGCCGCACCTGGTTGATATGACCGGCAAGGCACTAGAGGTCCTGGCTAACGACAGTGACGGCTTTTTTATTATGATTGAAGGCGGCCAGATTGACTGGGCCAGCCACGCCAACGATTTTGACAACAATATAGGCGAAACCCTGGCCTTCGATGAGGCGGTTGAAGCCGCCCTGGACTTCCAGGCGGCCCATCCCGACACACTGATTATTGTCACCGCCGACCACGAGTGCGGCGGCCTGACCTACAACGGACCAAATGATTACTCCTGGAGCAGCATAGACCACACCGCCGCCATGGTGCCGGTTATGGCTGAAGGACCAGGAGCGGAGCTATTCAACGGAACCATCGACAATACTGACCTCGCCCGCAAAATTGCCCAGCTTTTAAGCCTGGACAAGCCCCTGGCGCTGCAGCGCTCCGGCGCTGTTGCGGGACTGCCCACCCAATTTACAGCTACTTCCATGGGCCTGGCAGCGGCCGACGCCAAGATTACGGTCAAAAAAGGCGTAAACAACACCCTGTCCACCCTGACCACCGACGGCAGCGGCAAGGCGGGCTATACCTTTAAGAACGCCGGGGACTACAGCGCAATTGTTTCAAAGGACGGCTATTCAGACAGCGGCTGGGTTTCCTTGAGTATCGGTGTCGCCGCCGCCGGCGCCACAATCAGCAATCTGTCCGTGCTGGATGGAAACCAGAACCCGGTCAGCGGCGCACTTACCCACGGAAAACAATACTACCTTAAATGGACCGCCAGGAAAAACTCTGACGGCAGTCTGTCCGGGTTGGCGATTGTCGAGGCTCTATACGGCTCCCAGCCTGTTTTTCTTAACGCAGCCAATCTGCAGGTGGTTGGCGGCCAGGATACCGGGTATTCCGTCCTCTTTCAGCCTGCCAGCAGTGGAAATTACACTGTAAAGGGACTGTACTGGAACGGATGGTCCAACAATGCAGCCTGGCAATCTCTGGCCGATTCCGTTGAGTCTTCAATAACTGTTAACTAGTCAGAATAAGTGAAGGAGCGGTTCGTCCGCTCCTTCACATTTCTGCTATGTATAATGAAGTAGAAGACGCCTCTTGTACGGAAGTGTCTATGTCTTTAGCATCATTAAGCCTTTGACGTAAAAAGGAGGAAAGCTAATGAGCCATTCCAAAATACGCAGGCCTGCGCTGGCCAGCTTGATTTTATCGCTTGCCCTGCTGCTCTTCTGCGGCGCGGCTCTGGCTGCCGGCACGCTGAACCTCAGTGTGCCTGACACCGTTATGCCGGGTGGAGAAGTTGAAATTAGAGGTTCTCTCAGCGGCGACGGGACAGCCGGAACGCCTATCGGCATAACCGTAAAAGATCCTGCCGCAGCAGTTATTTTCGCAGAGGAAACTAAGACTGACTCAAATGGTTCTTTCGTAATATCCTTCACCCTTCCCGTCAATGCCTCTTACGGTTACTGGCAGGCGCAGGCGGCCGGGGGCGGCTGTTCAGCCAGCGAAACCTTTAAAGTAGGCGCCGCTGACGGTGTAGTCAACATATCTCCGGCCAGTATCAAGCCGGGCGGCGTCGTGACGATCAGCGGAACAGTCCCGCAGGGAAACGTTCCGGTAGGCATAACAATTAAAGATCCAAACGGCAGAGCGGCTTTTGTTGATCAGATAACTGCCGGCGCCGGCGGCGGCTATACCTTTCTGTTTAATGTGCCGGCGAGCGCTCCTACCGGTACCTGGACCGTGGACGCGGCCGGCGGCGGAAGCGCCGGCAGGGCCGCTTTTACCGTTGCAAGCGGCGGCAGCAGCGGTGGTGGAGGCGGCAGCTCAAGCGCCTGCAAACAACCCGCGGTTGCCAGTTACCTTCCGCAGACGGGAGCCTCTAATGTGGCGCTGAACGCCGAAGTTGGCGTGATCTTCGACATCTCTGTGAGCAAAGCATCCGCAACCTCATTAAACGGCATCACTATTACTGACGAGCACGGAAACAAGGTCGGCAATGTCGCCGCTGTTTTAAGCGGGACAAAGCTGACCCTGTCACATGATACTTTTGCTTACAATACCAAATACACCGTCGCCATTCCCGAAACCGCCCTGGTAAACAGCGGGTCCGGTTGCTCCGGCTATTATAACAAAGGTATCAACTGGAGCTTCACTACCCTTAAAAAAACCGAAGCGCCGGCGGCTGCCGTAAAGACAGAATATCCTGACGTGCCTTCAACCCACTGGGCGTTTAAAGTCATTATAGAACTTGGTGAAAAAGGAATCATAACAGGTTATCCCGACGGCAGTTTTAAGCCTGACAGCAGCATTACCAGGGCCGAATTTATCGCGGTCCTGGGCAGGGCGCTGGGCTGGGAGGAAAAACCGGGCAATCCCGCTTTTTCTGATGCGGCGGAAATTCCGGACTGGGCCGGGGGATACATCTTAACGGCGGTGGATAAGAGCGTCATCGGCGGCTATGAAGACAATACCTTCCGGGCTAACCGGCCGATTACACGTTTAGAGATTGTTATTATTATCGTGCGCGCCATTGGCCTGGGGGACGGCGCAGCAAAAACAGAAACATTGAGCTTCAGCGATGCGGCTGAGATTCCGGACTGGGCTGCGAACGATATCGCCATTGCTGTGAACCAGGGCATCGCCACAGGAAAACCGGGCAATGTTTTTGCCCCCAATGACAACGCCACTCGCGCCGAGGCGGCTACGTTGATTGTCAGGATGCTAAACAAACTATAATCTAAGGAATCCTGCCGGTAATCACAAGCCGAAGCGGGGAATTATTACAAATTGGCTAATTGTTTAATAAAAAACTTCTTGCCGGATTGGCAGCCGGCAAGAAGTTTTTTATTAATGTTGAGATAATTGCAATATCACGGCGACGGCCAAAAGGAGGGCGAGGGGGAAAAAGAAAACAAAGAGGATGGTGAAGATTAACAGGGGGCGGGAATAGCGCCTCAGGGATATAAAGACCGGTTGCAAGCTCTTGCCGCCGATTACGTCGTATTTTTTACCCCTGGTGACGAAGTGGGAGCCAATTAATCCAATACCTGCAATTATTCCCAGAGTTATGGCCAGGGCGGAAGCCACAGCAAAATAGTTCGGCATACTGAAATTGTTGATAGTGTTGAAAACATTTTTAAAGCCCAGCTATAGTTTTTAATTTCGCTAGGGGTGGGCTTTTTATTACATTTTTAATCATGTTAACTAATATTTAACATTAAATTAGCTGTAAGTTAACAATTATGGTAGATAATACTAAAAATGGACATCTTGTTGAAAGGTAAGGAATATTAAGCTATAGGGATGGGGCCATGATTATCAGGCAGTAATGACGTAGTGTGAAAAGCTTATAGAGGTCTATTTCCTATAGTAAAAGGGGGTGAGTTCAATAGGCATAATTAATTAAAAAGTGGTTCGTGAGGTAAATACGAACGGGGAAATGTGCTACAATATCACCCTAAGTTTGCCTACGCAAACCACATATTGAAAATATCTTATACATTAAGGCTGCTTAAGCAATGATTGAGAAGTAATATTCAATCTATGTAAGTATTCACTAAACCAGCATTTTATAGTATGGTGATGATCCCGTCTTTATGTTTCAGTTCCCGATACTCTTCGTTAAATCCCCTCCGTGCACCGCTGCCAAAAGTAACATTGTAGGTATACAAC
>JBAZGB010000079.1:0-9187 GCA_041653135.1 Eubacteriales bacterium
TCCGGGACGCTCTTCTGGGTAATCCCTTTGTCCCAAATTGCAATGAAGTCTTATAGTTGGACATTACCCCGGTTTCGGTTATAGTTGCCTCTTTTTATGCCCCAGGCGTTAGCCTGAGTAGTTACAATATAACACTCTTTCCTTTTTTTAATTGGTTTCTAACAGCTAGTGCATTAGTCCATACCAAAATGTATTCTTTTAGGAGCAATAGAAAGGGTGGAATAATTAAAGGAACGTTATATATTTCTTCACTTAATCAAGAAAATAATCCTTTACGTTTTATAAAAGACAAGGTTAACTCATATGTAAAATGGAAAGCGACATCACATAAAAACAGTATTTGTTTTTCGTGTCAAGATCAAGGTAGTTTATTAAATTTAGATTTAAGAAATGATTCAATTGACTACATCTTCACCGACCCACCCTTTGGTAGCAACCTCATGTATTCCGAACTTAACTTTTTATGGGAAGCCTGGCTAAAGGTTTTTACGAATAATAAACGAGAGGCTATTATCAACAACACCCAACACAAAGGCCTCCCCGAATACAAGGAACTGATGACTGCCTGCTTTAAAGAGATGTACCGTATCCTCAAGCCAAACCGCTGGATGACGGTGGTTTTCCATAACTCAAAGGCCTCGGTTTGGAACGCCATTCAGGAAGCTATGACCAGAGCCGGTTTCGTTGTTGCCCAGGTAACGGTTATGGACCGGAAGCAGGGCAGTTTTAAGCAGGTAACCTCGGCCGGGGCGGTGAAAAACGACCTGATTATTAACGCCTATAAACCCAAAATGCAACTGGAAGATAACTTTTTAAAGAAGGCCGGGGTAGGGCTGGAACGGGATTTTGTGGCCGATGTGCTGGAGCACCTGCCCGTAGAGCCCAATATCGGCCGCACCGAACAGATGCTTTACTCTAAAGTACTGGCCCACTACGTCCAGCGGGGGTACGAGATCCGCCTGGATGCCAGGCAGTTTTACACCCTGCTTAAAGATAATTTCAAGCTCATTGACGGCTACTGGTTCACCGGCCGGCAGATTTTAAAGTACGAGGAGTGGAAAAGAAAACAGGGACTTGCCGGGATTAAGGAAATTAAATCCGGCCAGCAAATTCTTTTTGTTTGTGACGAGAAATCGGCCCTGGCCTGGCTCTATGAATTTCTGGAAAGCCCGCAGACCTATACCGATATTTACACTACTTACAGTAAAAACCTTACTGCCGGCGACGACGCCATCCCGGAATTGAGGGAGCTTCTGGAGAACAATTTTATTTTTGAAAACGGCCATTACCGCCGTCCGCAGACCGGTCAGGAAAAGGAAGCCATTGCCGAAAAGCGGGAAAAGGAGCTGGCCAGGACATTCGAGCGCCTGCTGGCTGAGGCCGGAAGTGGAGCTAAGAAAATAAAAGGAGTGCGCAAAGAGGCAATCATCTCCGGCTTTACCAGGGCCTATCAGGAAAAGCGCTTTTCCGACATCCTGGCTGTGGCCGGGAAACTGGACAGAAACCTCCTGGAGACGAACGGCGAAATCAACGATTTTGTAGAAATCGCCAGGTTGAAAACGGGAGAAGGGTTATAAATGCAGGCCGGAACCCGTGTACGCAGTACTATCCACCCGGAAAAGGGGGTGGGTGTAGTTCTGGGAGCCGAAAAATTTTTTGATGAGGTTTACGTAGACGTTTTCTTTGAAAAGACCGGGGAACGGCGGACGCTGTCTTTCTCCGATCTGGTTGCTTTCCGTGAACCACCAGAAAAGATGAGGGCCGGACGTTACTCCCCGTCTCCCCGGTTCATACTCCGCCTGCTGGTGGAAAAGATTCGGGCCGAAAACAACCGGGAAGGTCTCCGGACAGCCGGCAATTTTAAGATCCTGCCCTTGCCCCACCAGCTTTTGGCGGTAAGTTTTGTCTTGGACCAGTTCAAACCCAGAGCATTGATTGCCGATGAGGTTGGGCTGGGCAAAACCATTGAGGCTGCTCTTATCTATGAGGAATTAAAGGCCAGGGGGATGGTGAAAAGGGTCCTGGTTATTGCCCCGGCCGGGCTTTGCCCCCAGTGGCGGGATGAAATGAAGGCCAAATTCGGTGAGGATTTTGTTGTTTACGAACGGGAAACCATCCTGTCTTTAAAAAAACTGCACGGGGAAAAGACCAACGTCTGGAGTCTGGTGGACCGGATCATCACTTCCCTCGATTATGTGAAACCGAAACAACTTTCCGATGACCTGGATGACCGCACGGCCCGTGCCCGCCGATGGCATAACGAGCACGTTTTTTCGGCGTTGGTGGAAGCTGGTTTTGACGTCGTAATTTTTGATGAAGCCCATAAATTAACAAAGGGAGTGTCCGGTGAAGAAACGGCCCGTTACAAAGTAAGCAAGGCCCTGGCCGGGGCGGCGCCGGTTCTTCTTCTCCTGACCGCCACCCCGCACCAGGGGGACCCGTACAAATTCAAAAACCTGCTCTGGCTCATTGACCCGTATTTGTTTACTAAAAATAGTGACGTAACGGCAGAAAATGTCAGGCAGGTAACGGTACGCAACAATAAACGGGCGGCTATAGATTTTAACGGCAACCGGCTTTTTAAGCAGCGGATTGTCTCTCTGTACCTGATCCAGCGGGATGAGGCAAGGGACAATGTTGAGTTGGAACTGTACCGGGCCGTAACTGATTATGTAACCGCCTTTTACGAGCTGGCCACCCGCCAGAACAACCGCACGATGATGTTTCTGCTGCTCATTTACCAACGCATGGTCAGCAGCAGTTCCCGCGCCATCCTGAAGTCTTTATCCGTCCGCCTGGCGACTTTAGAGGAGTCGCAACGCTGCCTGGCAAAGCAAGAGGAGAACGCGCCCCCGGAAGAGTTAAACTGGGATCATCTGGAGGAACTGACGACGGAAGAACAACTGGCAGAGCTGAATAAAACCGGAGCCGGGTACCCGTTTGGTGCTTTGCCCGCTGCTTTAACGGTAGAGATTGCGGCGCTGAAAAGGTGCGTATCGTTAGCCCGGCAGGCCGCCACCGGCCGAAACGACGTTAAGTTTACCCGGTTGCTGGAGATAGTTGACGAATTCAAGATCCGGGAGAACAGCCCCAGGCTGAAATTTATCATTTTTACCGAATTTATGGAAACCCAGGCCTACTTGCAGGAAAACTTAAGTAACCTGGGCTACCATACGGCTTTAATCAACGGCAGCATGCCCATTGAGGAAAGGATTGTCCAGGTAGAGCGCTTTCGACAGCAGATAATCCTGCCCGGCAAAGCACCTACGTAGGTGCGCATTGTCCAGGTAGAGCGCTTTCGACAGCAGGCGCAGTTTCTCATCTCCACCGACGCCGGCGGAGAAGGAATTAACCTGCAATTTTGCCATCTGTTGGTCAATTACGACCTGCCTTGGAACCCGATGCGGTTAGAGCAGCGGATCGGCCGCATTGACCGGATCGGCCAGGAGCATGACGTTAAAGTAGTTAATTTTCAACTGGCGGATACGGTGGAGCAGCGGGTCAGGGAAGTCATTGAAAGCAAACTGGCCATAATCCGCAAAGAGTTTGCCGATGGTGAAGACAAGCTGGCCGATATTTTGAGCACGCTGCAGGACGAATTCAGCTTTGAAAAAATTTATCTGGACGCTCTTCTTAAACGGCAGCAGGATGCGGCGGCATTGGAGACAGTTGCCCGGCAGATATATGAGCGGGCAAAAGCAATTATTGAGGAAGAACGGTTTGCCCTGCCATTTTCTAATCTGGCAGGGAAGTACCCTTTATCGCCGCAAATCATCGAAAAAAGAGCCGGAAAGACAAAGCAGCTTTTAGAGCAGTACCTGCGGGCCTATGGCGGCGCCCTTAACCAGTACAGGCAAAGAGAGGGCTTTTATTATTTTCAGGACCCCGGGACAGGGAAACGCATGCAAAATGTTATTTTTCAGCAAAAATATGCCCTGGAGCGGGAAGATGGAGAGCTTTTAAGCCTTAATCATCCTTATCTGGCTGAATTACTGCGCTACCTGGATGATAACTTGCAGGACGATATGACGGCCAGGCTGGTGGTGCGGGAAAACAAGTTCAAGGGAGATAAAGGGTTTTTATTTATATACCGCTTGACCGTTACAAATTACATTGACCCTGCCCGCCATTACTTCTTACCCTGTTATGTAAGTTTTGCCGGAGGAAAGGGACGGGTCAATAACCGTATTTCCAGATATTTTCAAGATTTTGATCAGCTTGATTACGCTGAGCTAGTAATGGGCAGCCTGCCGTACAATTTGGACGAAGCGATCACCTTAGCCCAGGGTGCAGTACAACAGCAGGCGGAAGCCTTCTTTTTTGAGACCAGGGAACGGTTAGATAAAAAGTTGCTGGATGAAGAGGAAAAGTTTAAAAAATATTATCAGGATAAGGAACTGGCCGTGAACAGAATAGCGGTGGGAAATATCCGGGAGGCAAAAAGAAAAGAGTTGGAGAATGACCGGCAGACCAGGCTGCGGGAGTTGGCCCGGCGCAGGCAAATGGCGCCGTCTTTAAACTTAAAGCAAATCGCTTACGTGGAGTTTATTTGATGGACGGAAAATGGTACCAGGTGTTGCTCGATAAAGTTAAAAGGTCCTATCATGACTTGATTCTAGTTCTTGATTATGACCGTCTCGGCCAGACGCCGGAGCTGCGGGCGGCGCTTGCGGATACGTTTTCCCTTTACGACTATCGCGGTGAACTGCCCCTGCGGCGTTTTCTCAAAGAAAAAAGTGGCCGGCGGGTGCTTATTTTCAAGCCGCCCGAACAATCCTACCTACCTTACGACATCGAAGCCAGCGCCGACGTAATCTCCTGGCAGTTACGCGAAGTTTTTCCCAAGCTGAGCCCGTTTGTATTGAAAACCGTTATGGCAGAGAATTACCAACGAATTTTTGATGCTTACCTGAAAATGGAAAGCTCGTTAAATATGGTGGATGCCGGGGGAACACGGCAATTGCTGGACAAATGGCTGGCCGCGCCGGCAGGAACAGGAGCAAGTTACGGTAAGGCTGATGCGGGCGGCCCAATTCATCATTATAAGGATCGGGGAGACGAAATTGAATATCGTTGCTGGGTATTGTCCCAGCAGATTGAAGAACTCCTGACACGTATTCCGGTTGACTGGCGCGCCCTGGCCCCTCTCTGGGGGGAATTGCAATGCTGGCTTTGCCAGGAAAAGATAGACATGGCCGAGCCAAGCGACCTGGACCGGCGGATTAGCCGTCAATTTACGGAATACCTCCGGGCTTCCTATCCCGGCCTCTTTTATGAAAGCTATTATCAAAGACCAACTACAATAGATAAAGTTTTACCTTTTCTGGCCAACCGGCCGGCGTCAAAAACGGCCCTGATCTGTATGGACGGGATGGGCTTTCAGGAGTGGTTCTGCCTTAAGCAGTACCTGGCCGGCCACGGCCTGGAGAAGTTTAACGAAATGGCCATTTTTACCCTGCTGCCCACCATTACCGGGGTGTCCAGGCGGGCTCTTTTTTGCGCCCGGAGCAAACTCAGGGAGCTGGTGGAGGAAGAAAAGGGCTTCTTGCAGTTTGCCTGCCAGAACCGGCCGCAGGCCGTGTCCCGGCGGACCGGAATGTTTATCAACATTGACGGACGGTGGCACAAGGAATACCTGGACTTTGACTGTCTGGGGCTCGTTTATAACCTGGTGGATGACCTTGCCCATTCAATGATCAACGTCCGGGAAAGCAAGGAATTGATGCAGAAAAATCTAACCCTTCAACTGGACAAAACCGAACTTGGTGAAATGTTAAGAAGGTTACTGGAAGAAGGATACCGGGTCTATCTGGCTTCGGATCACGGCTCGGTCTGGTGCCGGGGCAACGGCTATCAAGCCGTCAAATGGCTGGTGGAAGAAAAGGCCAAAAGGGCTCTTTTGTTTCCCAACAGGCTCCTGGCAGCCGATTTTGCCGCCGGCAAAGACTTGCTGGCTTACGAGAACACAAATCTTTTAGGGGATAAGGTGGCCGTCTTTCCGGCCGGTCGGGAAATGTTCGGGAAAAAAGGAGAAACGGCCATCAGTCACGGCGGCATCCATTTAGAAGAGGTGGTTATTCCCTTTGTGGAGGTGCAGTTATAATCGCAATCTTATGCTTTTCTTGAGTGGCAAAAAAGCCTGAGAGCCCGGCATCCGGCTTATCAACCAGGTTTGAAGGCGAATTAATTATTGCCATAATTTTGTAAAATGTAGTAAGGGATGCTATTTTAACGTGATATAATAAACCTAATCTTAGGTCTACATAAGGGGGTTTTTCTATTATGCGTTGGCAGGATGTTAGACTTAATTATCCTTCAAAATGGCTAGTAATTGAGGCTTTTAGTGCACGTACTGAGAATAAAAAGAGAATAATTGAAGGGATTAAGGTAGTCGATACATTTGAGGATGGTAATAGCGCTTTACGTAAATATTTACAACTTCATAAGGAGCATCCAGAAAAAGAAATGTATGTGGTTCATACTTCTCGTCCAGAACTGGAAGTTGAAGAACTTATATGGACAGGAGTAAGAGCAGCACGATGAAGATTTATTTAAGATATGAGTTACCATTTGTAACAGTAAGATTAGAACATGAGGAAGAAAAATTTACATTACCTGATGAGGACCACCATGATTGGTTTTGACCGGCCGCTTAAGCCCCGCTGGATTTTTGAGTGCCTGCTTCTGGCCAACCCGGGCCAGCGGTTGACGGAATTAAACGGGCCGTTTGAACAAATTGCGCGCGAGTTGACCGGGCGGGAGGGCAAACGCAAAGTCCGCACCGTGCTTTTTCGCTGTTTTTTGCGGGATGAACAAAATAAAGCCAGGGCGCGGGGAAATCTGGTTATAAAGGATTTGAGTCTTAAATACGGCCTTGCCTTTATGACACCTGTTTATCTGTTTTACCTGGTGGCCCGTACTGAGGTATTGAAAAAAATGTCTGAACACATTTTCCGGCTCTATGATTTTGGCCAGGAAATAAAGATGTCCTTTGTAAAAGCAAAGATGGTGGATAGCTTTGGCGAACGGGATGTGGTTACCCGTTCCACCGGCGCCTTTATTCAAACCCTGAAGAATTTTGGCGTGGTGGAAAGGGTGGGCGGGCGGCTGAGGTTGCAGAAAAGACTGCCGGTTAATGAGGAACAAACTCGGGTAATCCTGCAGCTTTTTGCTTTGGAAATCCTGGGCTCACCGCAAATTTTCTTAAATCATCTCCCCCGGTCCATGTTTAACTACTTTAAACTGCCGGATTTAAAAATAGTGGCGCAGAAATATAACGGCGAACTATGGGATTATCAGCACCGCCTAAAAGATGATTATTTAATCATGCATTTTTGAAGGAATTGCTTGCAGGAAATAGTGACCTGCATGCAGCATACGAAAAAATGAGAAAGAGTGCTCTAAAGTTATGTGCACTTATGGATAAAGCCGAACCTGGTGAAATATTAAGAAGGTTACTGGAAGAAGGATACCGGCTCTATCTGGCTTCAGACCAATACTTGGTTAGTCCGCTTCTTTGGTTTTAAGCACGTTTTATTTAAGCAAGGCCGCTAGAGATATTTATCCATATATTCTTTCATTTCTAGAACATTATTGAATTTCAAGGAAGTTGCAATCACTTTTGCAGTTCCCGTAGCAACAGGGTCTTTTTCTTTATGATAGTCAAATTTACAAGTGCGCCAAATCCCGTCTCTGCCAATGCCGAAGTATATGTTTGAACCTTTAGCTGGTTTCATGTTGAAATGAGCAAGGAATCTTCTAATATCACCCTGGCAAAAACGTATAGGCATCAGCAACCAATCGCTTCCTTAATTTTCTCTCTTTCTCCATTACATCTTAAAAGCTTTAACAAATACAGTCGTTTTATTTCAGAATCTGCTTTAGCAAACAAGTCTAACTTTTCAATGTATATGGCAAGAAATTGAAGTATACTATCAATTAAATCTTCCACGGCTGCTTCAACTGTCTTGCCTTCACCGTAAAGATCAATTTCATTTAATGAAACGGTACATATGCTCAGTTCATTATCTAAGTCAATTGAGGGGTTAAAAGACAGTTTGTTTAAAAGCAGATTAAGATAAGAAGTTTTAATATGAGAAACTTTTTCTTCTTTATCGTTTGCATTATAAGTTATTACTTCAATTCCTTTTAAGGCAATATTATTAAGTTCAGAATAGCGTTTTTTTGTTTCTCTAATATTATATTGAGGAATAGCTATAGACATTTTTCGTTCCTCCTTTCTAGACCCCATGAGAATTCCTTGCTTTTTTATTATATAATATATAATCACTGTAGTCAACGTTACTACCGTGTCTACAGAGAAAACAATAACCGAAATAGCAAAAGAACTATTTTTTCTTGAAGCAAAAATGCCGGTAATTTGTATTGACATAATCAGGGTAGGAATATATATTTTAATAAGTTGAAATATTTACTTTTTTTATTTTTTGGCTTTTTTAAGGAACTTTTTTCTCGTTTATTTTAAAGAGAGCGGTTAAGTTTGGAAAATATAAAATTTAAAGAAGAAGAGCTTTTTGAAGACCAGACTTTAAGCTACGGGAATGTCGTTTTTAAAGCTACGCCAGAAAACCTTGGTAAAGAGTTAAAAACCGTTGACCTTGACCCCGGACTTAAAAAAGAAACCAAGGCGCAATTTCAAACGGCTGAGGAATTGCTTAAAGATAAAAAACATCAAGAAGCCGCGGATGTTTACGGTAAGTCAATAAATGTGCACCCCACCATGTCGGCTTACCTCAACCAAGGCAACGCTTTATATGGCGACGCTCACTTAGCCGCCGCTTCCAAGGCGTATGCAGCCGGTTTAACTTTAAGCCAAAAAATAGCCGCCAAGGGATTTGAGCTGGCGTTCTTAAATAATCCGGCTGTTTTAGGTCACGCAGAATCAAACTTTGATGAATCCTTACGGTATCACCAGGCAGCCCTAAAAATACTGCGTGAAAACGGCCGTAAAAATGACGAAGCAAACCATTTATTAAAAATCGGCTTTACCTGCACCCTTAAAAACGATTTAAACGAGGCCGTAAATTATTATCAGGCGGCTTTGCTGTTCAGGGCAAGCCGCGTAGCGCCTTAACCCAACTTTCCCCTCCAAAGCCCCAAACTCCCCTTACAGCCTCGATCCGTCAAAATAATTAGGTACTACATTCTGCGGTGCAAAACCGTCTGT
>JBAZGB010000080.1:0-9101 GCA_041653135.1 Eubacteriales bacterium
CGCAAATTCCAGTACAAGAAGACGACCGATGTAAGCTGGATTGACGCAGGGGCGACAACAGGCTCATATGGAACCGGGACCTTCAGCTTTGTTCTTACCAGTCTTACAGAAGGAACCGGTTACGAATACAAAGCGATGGCACACAACAGCGCCGGCTGGGGGACAGGCTCAGTCGTGCAATTTACTACTAATAATAATGGGCTAAATATTGACATTAATTTATCACCTGCGCAAGATATCAGCTTTACCCGTCCGCTTACTATTACCGGCACGGCTACAGGGCCGGGCGCTGATAATGTTGCCTGGCTGGTCGAAATAAAAGACGGCGGGGTTATAGCAAGCTTCACACTGGCGAACGGCCCGGAATTTGCCTGTGATTACACGCCGGTAGAAAACCTGCCGGTTGTGGGTGACTATTCAGTCCGGGTTGTTGCTACACCCGAGGCAGGCGCTCCTGTAGAAAAGGTGATACCCTTTAATATTTATAATTACCCGCTGAAAATTACTGATTTAACTGTTGCCGACAACGGGGCAACGCATACATTATCGGCAATCGTAACAAATCTTGAAAACAGTTCCCAGCCTGTTGTGGGAATCGGCCAGATTACCGGCCCAGACGGAAGCGTGGTTTTCCTGGAGCCCGCGGACCAAATTACAATTGCCGCTTTAGGAAGCCAGACGATAGTATTTACGTTTAATACTCCCCAGGCAGCCGGAACATATAAAGCGGAAATGTTTATCTGGCTTTTCAATGACGGCATACGTACGGTGGGTACGCCGAAAGATACTACATTTGTGATTTAGGAAGGGGTGATTTGAAGAATGAAATTAAAAAAATTCTGTCTGGTTCTCTCACTTATTGCAGTTTTTCTGTTCACCGGCTTGATAGGCGCCCCGGGTCTTGTTTTTGCAGAAGAGGAACCCGACTGGAACCAGATCATTAGTGATGTCAGCAGTCTCCAGGACAATCTTAAAAACCTGACTCCGGAACAGGTGGAAAACGCCGTTGATCTTTGGGAAGAAGCGGTTAATTCTCTTTGGGGTCAGGACGAGCACACGGCGATTTTAAGCCAGGAACAACAAACCTGCCTGGAAATAACACTTGGCCTCAATTATTCAGACAATATAAGCCCGGTTAATTCATTCAGAAACTATGTTAACAGCCATACAAGCAATAGCTATACAGGTTATGAAGGTTTTATAGATGCCCTTCAAACCAATAACATTGCATACCTTATACCCCTCTGCCAGGCTCTTTATGATGCATATGGCCCGCCGGTAATAAATAAGCTTGATGAGCACGGGATTACAGTTGACGAATTGGTGAGTATTATTGCTGACCTGGCGAACGTAAAATTTACTGCGGGATTGGAGTTTACTTCTGCAGTAAGTGATCAATTCCAGGATATTTTGGATAAGATCGTTGACGAAAGTAATGATCTTACAGACGGTGATTTAGCTTGTTCCGGATTAACTGTATCGATGTTTGAAAATCTGCTCAACCGGTTGAAGGACTTTGACGGGGATGGCCTGGAAGATCTCCTTGATGCCATGGGCAATATTCAACAAGAAGATGAGGTTGTTCTTCCGACTGTGCAGACCGCCGCAGCCTCAACCGTCACCACGGATTCCGCCATCTTAAACGGAAATATCACCAATACCGGCGGGGAAGATTGCGACCAGCGAAAGTTCCAGTACCGCGAAGTAACCGAGACAGATTGGACGGACGCGGGAGTTGAGACGTCAGGCCCCTATGGAACAGGCCCCTTCAGCTTTAACCTGACCGGGCTTGATTCAAATACTAATTATGAATTCAAAGCAATGGCGCATAACTCGAAGGGCTGGAACGAAGGAGACATCTTACCTTTTACCACAGCTCCTCCTCCAGGGGATTATATCATTGATGTAGATACAGATATAACGAGTTATAGCCATGGAGAACCAGTAAACGTTACAGGTACGCTAAAACAAAACAACCAGGAACAAACTCCGGTGGAAAACGTCTCGGTTGGTTTGCTCTTGCAAAGGAATGGTACGCCTGTTACGACTGTTGCTCTTGCCCAAAAAACCACAGATGCTGCTGGCGCCTTTGCCTGGCAAATACCGACTGGTTGGTTGGCTGCAGGCAGCTATACCGTGTTTGCCACCGCCAACGTGGTCAGCGATGAAACTGCATTTGTAATAACAACAGTATCACCTACTGTCCAGACCGATGCAGCCACCAGCATTACTACAACCTCCGCCACTTTAAACGGGAACATTATCAATACCGGCGGTGAAAGCTGCGACCAGCGCAAGTTCCAGTACCGCATGCAAGGCACGGATGATTGGACGGATGCGGGAGATGAGACGTCAGGCTCCTATGAAACAGGCAGCTTCAGCTTTAACCTGACCGGGCTTGATATAGATACTACTTATGAATTCAGGGCAATTGCGCATAACCCCGCCGGCTGGGGGGCAGGAACAGTCCTATCCTTTAAAACCGGAATAATACCGCCGACTGTAGAAACTGTCGGCGCCGACAGTATCACCAAAACCAGCGCCACCTTAAAAGGTAAGATTATCGACAAAGGCGGGGCGAACATAGTCAGCTACGGATTCGACTGGGGAACCAGTTCATCGTCTTTAACCAACCATGTTGTAGTAGGCGCCTCCAATCCTGAAAGCCTGCCCTTTGACTTCAGCATTGGCCTGACAGGATTTACCTGCAATACAACCTACTACTTTAAAGCTTACGCTGACAACGGCAATACAAGCGCCAACACAGACGTAAAAAGCTTCACCACTAGCGCCTGTAGCGGTGGCGGCGGCGGTGGCGGCGGCGGTTCCACAGCGTGCGAACTGAATGTCGATACCTACGTACCGGCGGCAAATGCTGAAAACGTTGCTATCGACACTGTGGTGAAAGTTACCTTCAAACAAAATATCGCATCCGTAGATCTAACCAAGGTAAGCATTAAAGACGCTCTGAACAATGTCGTGAGCGGAGTAAAGGCGACCGTGGATGGAAAGGTCTTAACCATTGCTCACGACAATTTTGCTTATAATACAAAGTATACCGTCAGCGTTCCGTACGGGACTTTAAAACGGTCAGACTGCACGACTAATAACTCCAGCCTGAGTTGGAGCTTCACTACAGCGAAGGAAACAATCCTGCCTCAGTCCTGTGTATATTCAGATGTTCCGGAAAATTACTGGGCAGCAGGCGTAATCAAGGAACTGTGTGAAAAAGGTATACTAGACGGATACCCGGACGGCACTTTCAGGCCTAGAAACGACATCACCAGAGCAGAGTTTACCAAAATAATTGCGGTTGCGCTCGGCCTGGCCGAAGAAGATCCTGCTACGCCAACCTTTAAAGATGTAGCGCCGGGTGATTGGTACTACGGCGTGGTGGAAGCGGCAGCCAAGGCAGACCTGGTGAAAGGTTACGGAAAAGGATTGTTCAAACCAAACGCAAAAATTACGAGAGAAGAAATAACGGCTATTTTGATCAGGGCGTTGGGCAAGCAAGCAGAAGCCGCTGCAAACGCCAATACGATGACGTCCTTTAAAGATGATGATGACATAGCATCCTGGGCGAGAGGCTCGATTGTTGTGGCATTTAATGAAGGGCTTATCAAAGGTTATCCCAATGGCGCCTTCGGTCCCAAGAAAAATGCTATCAGGGCTGAGGTTTGCGCCATGGTTTCCCGTATGCTGGCGAAGAAGTAAGATGACCTGTTTGACAGGGGACTAAGAGTACTGAAGAGGGGGTTAGTCTTCATTAGATTAATGATGACAGCCCCTTCTTTTTCCAGGCGCCGCGTGAGCGGCATGGATGTCTAACGGTTGATTATAATGTTTGGAAGAAAAAGGTTGGTTTTTTAAATAGTGAGCGGAGAAAAAGAAAAAAGGAATAAGAACTGGGTATATGTCCTGGCAGTTATAACTTGGGTGATAGCAGCTTTATCATTTCCTCCCAGCGCGGAGTCCCTGGTGATAAAAAAAGACCTGGGAACTTTAGCCGGGGAAGCAGATGTTATTGTAAGGGGAAACGTCACAGAGCTTAAGTCCCGGTGGGAAGAAGGTAAAATTTTCACCTATGTTACCGTTTCCCCGCAGGACTGGCTAAAGGGAAAACGAAAAGGCGAGCTGACCATAAAAGTTCCCGGCGGAGTAGTGGGGGATATAGCGTGTTATGTAACTGACAGCCCCGCCTTTAAAAAGGGAGAAAAGTTATTTTTATTCTTAAGGGCCACGGATAGTTGCTTCGAGGTGGCCGGTTGTCATCAGGGAAAGTATACAATTAAAGGTAATCAGGTAGGAGATACGGGGCTATCGGTGGATAATTTTGCCGCGCGGGTACTAAAGGAAATAGCGCCCCGACAAAAGACAGAAAAGGGGAAGGCCGAACCAGCATTAAAGAAAATGGCCCACGAGGTTTTTAACCCCCGCGTGCTAAAGAAATTTGCCCCGCCGGAAAAGGAAGGAAAGCAGGTATTCAGCAAGGTAGAGGATGAAGCAAAAAAAGAAGCAAAAGAGTCAGGAGCCGCCGGCGCCGCTAAAAGCCCGGGCTGGGCGACCGTCTTGCACGAAGACTTTCCTGCTGGCTGGCCTTCCGCCGGTTCTAAATGGGTTTTCGACGGCAATCCCCCGTGTGGTTACGCCTGGGATAAAGACGACTACAAGCCATATACGGGTGGTTACAGCGCCTGGTGTGCGGGCAGAAGCCTTGGTCAGTGCAGCGATCTTGACCCTGCAGTTTATTACTACCCCAACAATATGAATGCCTGGATGGTTTACGGTCCTTTTGACCTGAGTGACGCTACTGCCGCCAGGATGAGTTTTTACCACTGGACGCGTACGGAATCAAACTATGATACATTTTTTTATGGTACGTCAACCGATGGGAATAACTTCTATGGGCAGGAATTATCTGGAGACGGCGGGGACTGGCGTCAGGAGTCCCTCTCTTTAAATGAGCATTGCGGTGAATCCAGTGTATGGATTGGTTTCCGATTTTACAGTGATTCTGATGTTGCTTACGAGGGTACCTTCGTTGATGAGGTAATTATTGAAAAATATACGGGACCCCTTCCGGAAATAACAAGCGTTGTCCCTGATTCTGGCCCGGCCAAGGCAAAAGATTTAAGCACTTATGAAGCTGCTGCCGATAGCACAGAAGTGACTATTAGCGGCAAAAACTTTGGCGCCGCACCGGGTGAAGTAGTTTTTTGGGCCGGCCAGGGGGATAGCCCGATTACTTTCGCCACCATAGAATCATGGAGTGATAACCAGATTGTTTGTCTTGTGCCGGGAGGCGCCAGCAGTTACTACATAGAAGACCAGGTAGGAAATGTTTTTGTCTTTACCAGTGATGAGATAATCAGTGATCCCGCCTTGTTCCGGGTAACGTACTCTTACGGTGGGGGAAAATGGCCTGGCAATAAGCTAATTTACAAAGTTAACGCCAACACGGCAGACTGCGCCGGAGAAGAAATTGCTGTTCAAGAAGGAGCAAGCGCCTGGAATAAGGCCGGGGCAAATTTTAACTTTGAGTATGGTGGCGCTACAGACAAAAACAGTGTAGGTCAAGATGGAGAAAACTCAATTATCTGGAAGAATTATGGGGGTACGGATTGGTTAGCCCGTGCTTGGGGATGGTTTTCTTTTTTAAACCCGAAAACTATTTTAGAAAAGGATATTGAGCTTAACGATTACTACCTGTGGAGCGCGGGCGCTTCCTGTCCTCAAGGTTATTTTGATGTACAAAGTACTGCCACCCACGAGTTGGGCCACTGGCTAATGCTATTTGATCTTTACGGCACTGCCGACAGTGAAAAAACAATGTACGGAATAGAAGGGCCGGGTGAAACAAAGGCCAGGACGCTGGAGACTGAGGACATTGATGGAATCGTATATATTTATGGGCCTGTTTTACCCCAGGGCGCAAGTATAAAAGGCAGTGTAAAACTGGAAAAGGTAAATCCTGGTGACCCGGAGCCGGACAGTCCTCTGGCTGAATACAGCGAAACAGAGATAAAGGTTATTCAGCAGGGCAGCCTGGTGAAAAGCAGCCTTTCTGCCCAAGACGGTTCTTATTTGATAGATGGCCTTGCTGCCGGGGTGTATGATGTTCATTATTGCCGGCCGGGCTGGAGTAAGGTCGAAAGAAGCGGCATTTTTCTGGCCGCCGGAGAAACAAAAGAGCTTCCGTCTTTAATGATGGTGATAGGAGATATGAATCAAGATACCGAAATTGACATTTTTGACCTTCTCTGGATGGCGGCCAGGATGGGTTTAACTCCGGTCGACCCCGAATGGGCGGAAGCTAAAATAGCTGATGTCAACCGGGATAATGAAATTGACATTTTTGACCTGCTCCGGGTGGCGGCAAATATGGGTATTCAGCCATAAGAAAACTTCTTAAAAAAATAACAAGCCTTTTAAAAATTAAACCCTGACTAATATATTAAAAATCTTTTAATCAGACAGGTTATTAAAAAAAAATTCGTCGTCCTTATAATTTTAAAAGAATCTGATGTAAACACAAAAAGGATCTATTATATTAATGTCGAAATATAGTAATTGTTGAAATATATACAAGGGGAGAAGAAAAGAGCCATATGATCAGCAATCAGCCTTGCTTAAGAAAAAGAGTTTTCTTTCTCTTGACTGTTGTTTTTTTTACAGCAGGTCTTTTCTTTCCTGCTTCAGTAAAGGCGGGGCAACTGACTCCGATACAGGATCATTATTCAGAATTGATTAGTCATAACCAACAAATGATTAACCGGTTATTAAATACCGGGTTGGTGACCGAAGGGCAGATTCAATCTTTCGTCATCGATTTGGAAACTAAATTGAGCAAAAAAATGCTGAACCAGAATAATTTTAATGATATTTTCATTAACACATTTTACGGGGCAATTATGAGTAATCCTGCTGTCCGGGATGCAGTCATGGAAGCCTATAGCGAGGAGATTGATGACTTTTTAGGAAAAGGGACTGTGCCGGCAGACTTTGCCCATTTAATGGCGGATATAAAAATAATTGTCTTATCATCAATTGTTGTAGCCTCCCCGTCAGGAGGGACTTATGACTGTCCGCTTACAGTAGAATTAAACGGTTATGTTGAGAATTCAGCCTTTTATTATACAGTGGATAAAAGCAAACCAACGACTTCCAGCAAGAAATATGATGGAGCAATCCAGATCACCGGTTTTGCCGAGACCATTGTTTTGAAAGTAATCGCCCGGAAAGATAACATAACGAGCGATGTGGCCAGCTTCTACTATACATTTTCGTGTACCGGAAATGGTATAGTAAGGGGCTTCGTTTACCTGGAAAAGTCAAATCCGGACGATCCTGAACCAGAGCATTCCGGCACGGAGGTTACTGTAAAGAAAGACGGCGCCGTAATTAACGAGGCAACTTCCCTGCCTAACGGCAGCTACGAAATAGGCACATTGCCTGCAGGCAGCTTGCAGATATTCTTCAATCATCCCGGGGGAGGCTGGAAGGAGGAAGTCCGTTCAGTGACCATTGGTGAAGGTGAGGTTGTCGGAATGCCGGACGTGCTTTTGCGTATTGGCGATATGAATGAAGATGGAACTATCGACATTTTTGACCTGTTGTGGATGGCGTCTAAGATGGGTTTTACCCCTGATAGCCCGGAATGGGCCCAGGCCGAAAAAGCAGACGTAAATAAAGACGGAGAAATCGACATTTTTGATTTATTGAGAGTGGCCGTAAATTTCAGCCAGTAAAAAACGTCCTAAGTTAAAGTAAAAAAGGGGTTGTCCAGGATATTTTGGATTAAAAAGATTAAATTCGGGAAAGGAATTTTGAGCATTTTCCCAATGGCGGTTATAATCTTGCTGGTGGGAATGTTTGTTTTTACACCCGGGCAAGCGAAGGCAAGTGCGCTGCATCCCTTATTGGCTAACTATGAGGAATTAAAAGCCGGCTATCCCTTTATAAATAATTTGCTGGCCACCCAGGGGACCACAGGAGTTAACGATGAGCTTATGAAAGCCTGGATAGCAGATGTGGAACTGGAATTGAACGATGAAATAATTAATCAATCTACTAATCTGGCAGATAAAAACCGGCTCATCGCGATTGCCCAGGCAACTTTTGAGCCCAAAATCATTGCTCTTGATCCGCCGAAGGTAGAGGCGCAAAAGCATAAGGAAGTATTCAACGCGTTAGTTGCTGTCTATGGAAAAGAGATCTACGATTGCGTCGTGGGAGGGAAAGATTTACCGCAGGATATAAAGGATTTTTTAAATCACGTGAAAGAAATTCTTATGCGTTATATGGTGGTGGCCGAACCTCCTGCCGGCGAATATCCGGGCCCCTTAAAAGTTATCCTGAGCAGCTTCACTAAGGACGCCTCAATTTATTATACGTTGGATGGAAGCAACCCGACCATTTACAGTAAAAAGTACTTCAATCCTTTCGTCTTTGAGTATAAGCATAATCCGGTTTTACTGAAGGGAATGGCCAGTAAAAATGGGGTAAATAGTGAGCCGGCTGCGTTTGATTATAAGATTTTACCCCCTCCCCAGGTAATTGCGCTTACCCCTCCGGACAAGGCAACGAGTGTTGGTTTAAATGCTGTCGTCAGCGCCACCTTTGATTTGGATGTAAAGGCCGGAGATTTAAGTGGGGTAACGATGAAAACCGGTGGTTTGACGGTGGAAGGAATAAGCGCTTCTTTGACCGGGAGAGTATTAACCATTGCTCATCCGGGCCTTTCTCCCAGCCGCGCCTACATCGTTACTATTCCGGCGGGTACGGTAAGAAGTATCCTTTATGATACAGTGAACGATTTAATTACCTGGCAGTTCAGTACATCGGCGGGTCCTCCTGCGCCGGTACTCAAAGCGCCGAAAAACGGCAGCACGGTGGATACGCTTACTCCCACTCTGGAGTGGAACGCTGTAGCCGGTGAAAACGCCACCTACGCCCTGCAGGCAGCCACCAGTTCCTCCTTTAGCGCCAGCACCCTGGTGGTTGACGTAAGCGGCCTGACAGCGACCAATTCCACCTGCCCGAAGCTGCAGGCAAACAAGACTTACTACTGGCGGGTAAACGCCACCAATGAACTGGGCGCC
>JBAZGB010000081.1:0-8583 GCA_041653135.1 Eubacteriales bacterium
TCATCGGTGTTCTATTAAGGCCTCAATATACCATTAACAGCTAGATATGGCACATAATCCCTGGTAAAACACCTGACGAAAAATGGTGAAATTGCTCTTTGAAAAGCAGGAATGTACCCCTCATTGTGTGGAATTCTTCTCCAAAAAATATTAAGGGGGACTCAACATTGGCTTCACTTCCTGCTAATATTGATCCGCACGAGATCGAAAAAACATTGAACAAGATGTTCTCCTCGGAATGGCTGAGAGATACGGCGGTCAAAGTCGGGTACGTCCAGCGTAGCCGGAAGATCGATCCGGCGGTCCTGTTCTGGATCTTGGTTCTTGGTTTTGGGGTCGGGGTGCAGCGCACCCTCGCCTCTTTAAGAAGGGCCTACGAGACCGCAGCAGCGGAAACGCTTGTCCCGTCCGCCTTTTATTATCGTTTTAATAAAGGGCTCATAGACTTTCTCAAAGAGTGTCTGGCACACGGCATAGCAGATCTCGCCTGTCACACCAGCCTCACCCTTTCAGATAAATTGCAAGGTTTCAAGGATATCATCGTGGCAGACGGCACGGTCATCAAGTTACACGATAAATTGGCCAAACAGTTCCCTGGAGCGAGGCACAAGGCTGAACTCAAGATCCACACCGCCATCGGACTCACCGGCAATACCAAAAGCACAGCACTTTTTTCCGGCAACACGGCCGAGATCAAAACAATCCGTATCGGTCCCTGGATCAAAGACCACATCCTGCTGTTCGACCTCGGATACTTTAAGTATGAACTGTTCAGCAGGATCAGGAAGAACGGAGGCTACTTTGTCAGCCGGCTGAAAACTACGGCCAACCCCACCATCGTCTCGGTGCTGCGCACCTATCGTGGCAATGCCGTCGACCTGACCGGCAAAAAACTGCAAGATGTGCTCCCCCTTCTGAAGAGGGAAGTAATCGACGTCCTGGTCGAGGTCTCCTTCAAGGGCAGCGCGTCCAGACATAAGAAGACCGAGGGGGACACATTCGAGGTCTATCGTCCCAAGAACGGAACATCCAAGACTAAAGAGACATTCCGGCTGGTAGGAATATTCAATATGGAGAGCAATGCTTATCATCTCTACCTCACCAGCCTCTCCCCGGAGCAACTCCCTGCGGAGGATGTGGCACTCCTTTACCGGGCACGCTGGTGTATCGGACTCGTTTTTAAAGAACTAAAGCGCTTGTACAAACTGGACGTGATCTCCAGCGGAGCGTCCGATATCGTGGAGTCGCTGGTGCTGGTGGCTATGCTAACTCTGGTCGTCAGCCACCGTGTGCTCAATCAGATACGGCTTCTGGCGCCGGAGAAGAGTCAGCGATTTACCCCCCTTCGCTGGGGTGAATCCTTCTATTCAGCAGCGCCTTTTGTCATGACCCGCACTCTTAAATACGCGGGAATAGATGAGAATCCTGTAATGCTCTTACTCTACTTTATGGGCGAGAGCGTTGACCCAAACGTCAATCGAAAACGTTTGTTGTCGCCTTGGGTGCAAACTAATTCCCAGGGATTAAATACCAATAAGTGACATATATGGTAAATAGATCATGCATGGACAAAACTATAAGGGCTTAATAATACTAAGATTTCTTAAAATCAATGTTCTAGGCCTGTTTTCATCAGCGATACAACAAAACGTGAGTGTAAAAGATGTATGCGGGCTGGAAAACATATTATTGTGAATCAGTCAAAGCCGCTTTTAGTTTTGGATTCATATATTCAATTATAAGGAGGGTCGAATATGCCCGGTAAATTCCAACTGAAAAAGTTTTCAGAAATTGACGTCAACGATAGCTTTTTCGATTCGCTCAAAGAAGATTATCCCGCTGATGAAGATAATATCGGCTTTGAAAAGTGGTTCGCCAGGAAGGCCGCTGCCGGAGCAACCGCCCTTGTTTTCAATGACGATGACGGTCTGGGCGCATTCGTCTGCCTAAAAAGAGAAAATGAACCTATTGAATTAGTTCAGGAAATACTGCCTGCAGTACCACGTAAAAAAATCAGCACCCTGCGTCTTGCAGAGCGTTATCGTGGATTACGTCTCGGAGAGGGCGCAATTGGTTTAGTGTTATGGAATTGGCAGAAGTCCAAAACGCAGGATATTTATGTAACTATCTTTGAGAAACATTCTTTGTTAATAAGTCAATTGGAACGCTTCGGTTTTCGATTTATTGGCTATAATAATAACGGCGAATGCGTTTATCTCAAGAACCGGCTAGATATTGATTACAGCAATCCATATAAGTCATTTCCGTTTGTAAATCCGACATTTCAAAAGACCGGTTACTTAGTCGTAGATGATGTATATCACGATACATTGTTTCCGTATTCAGAATTGAGCAATACACTACAGGAGCAAGTCGCACTTTCAGTTGCAAATGGCGTAAGTAAAGTATACATAGGGTCTCCTATAAACATTCCACCTTATCGTATCGGGGAACCAATTCTTGTCTATCGTCGCCATAAGGGCCAAAGACCGGGTTATAAATCTTGTATTACTTCATACTGCGTTGTTGCTGATATCATCGTAGCCAAGGAGAACAATTCTTATAAAATTAAACTGGATGATCTGCTCCAACGGATTAGCAACAAATCGGTCTTTGATGAAAATGAAATTCGCGTCAAATACCGTAATGAACGAAATTTGGTCATAATAGAAATGCTTTATTATGGTTTCTTTGGCGCGGGTAATAACATCAACTGGGTTTGGCTAAAAAATAATGGATTCTGGGGAGACGAGTATCCGACGGCTATTCGTTTATCCCAGGAGCAATTCAAAACGATTCTAAAGGAGGGTCATGTGGATGTGTCAAATGTTATTATCAATTAACCCTGAACACACCGAAAACATATTAAACGGCAAGAAGCTGTTTGAGTTCAGAAAGGTACGCTGTAAAGCCGGTGTGGATAAAATCATTATATATGTGACTGCTCCTGAAAAAATGGTTGTAGCCGAAGCCGAAATTGAGGAAATAATCGAGGCTGATCCTCAAACGGTATGGGAACGGACCAGAGAGCTCTCGGGTATCTCTTATGAGTTTTATGAGGAATATTATAAGGGAAGGGAAAAAGCAGTAGCATACAAGCTCCGTAAAGTTCAGAAATATCCCAGCCCAAAACCATTATCGGAATTCGGCTTGCGGTATGCGCCACAATCTTTTGTGTACTTAAGTACAACGACATAACAGTGAAAATTGTCACGTTGGTAACCAGCGTGATTTTTTATTTTCGGTTATTGACAAGGCACCTTTTTTGTTTGCGCCATAGGTATCAGAAATCGGTTTCATTTAAGTTCAAGGAGTTATAAGAGAATGAAGTCCATCGCCTTTGTTGATCTTGAAGTACACCCACGTATCGAAACTATTCTGGATATTGGCAGTATCAAAAATACAGGAAGCATTTTTCATTCCAAATCTCTAGCTGACTTTGCCAATTTCCTGAAAGGCGCCGACTTCTTATGCGGTCATAATATAATCAAGCATGATTTAAAATACATACAGCATGCCATCGAATATTTTGGTGGGATACTTTCTGATAATATAATCGATACCCTTTACCTATCGGCTTTGTTATTTCCCCGGAAACCATACCATGCGTTGGTAAAAGATGAAAAACTGCAATCAGACGAGCTGAATAATCCTTTAAGTGATGCAAAGAAAGCCAGAGAACTTTTTTTTGACGAAGTTGCAGCGTTTCAGCAGTTGGAAGACTCTTTAAAGCAGATCTTTTTCTTGCTTTTACAGGATCAAAAGGAGTTCCGCTCATTTTTTCAATACATTGACTACAAGGCTGCAGTACAAGACCCGGCGCCGCTTATTAAAGAACATTTTGTTTCAGAAATCTGCAGTAATGCAGATCTTCAAAGAATTATTAGAGAACATCCTGTTGCTCTGGCCTTTTCCCTTGCCGTAATCAATGTAAAGGATCGTTTTTCCGTTACGCCGCCCTGGATTTTAAAGAGTTATCCGGAAGTTGAATGGATAATGGATATTTTACGAAACCGGCCTTGTCTCAGGGGCTGTTCTTACTGTGACCAGGCTCTGGATGCACGCCGGGGTCTGAAAATGTTTTTTAGGTTTGATTCCTATAAAACCTTTGGAGGAGAACCGCTGCAGGAAAATGCTGTGAAAGCGGCTCTAGACAATAAATCTCTTTTGGCAATCTTTCCTACCGGAGGCGGGAAGTCTATTACTTTCCAGGTGCCTGCATTAATGAGCGGGGAAAATGTCAAAGGTCTCACAGTTGTTATATCCCCGCTGCAATCTTTAATGAAGGATCAGGTGGACAACCTTGAAAAAGCAGGGGTTACGGATGCGGTAACAATCAACGGTCTGTTAGATCCTATCGAAAGAGCAAAATCTATCGAAAGAGTTGAAGGCGGTTCAGCCTCAATTTTATATATTTCTCCTGAGTCTTTACGGTCCAGAACTATTGAAAATATCCTGCTGGGCAGAAAGATTGTCCGCTTTGTCATTGATGAAGCCCACTGCTTTTCCGCCTGGGGACAGGATTTTCGAGTAGACTATCTGTATATTGGCGACTTTATTAAAACCTTACAGGAGAAAAAGAACCTTGCAGAAGGAATTCCTGTATCCTGTTTTACCGCCACGGCCAAGCAAAAGGTGATCGAAGACATCCAGGCCTACTTTAAAGAAAAGTTAGCGATAGATCTGGAGGTTTTCAGCACCAGCGCCGCCCGGACCAACCTGAAGTACAAAGTTATTGAAAAAACAAACCAGGATGAAAAATACGGTACTCTCAGGAATTTAATACAGGAAAAAGAATGTCCCACCATTATCTATGTTTCCAGAATAAAGATAACCGATGAGCTGGCCGAAAGACTAACCAGGGATGGTTTTCCGGCCAAACCATATCATGGCAAAATGGACACAAAAGAAAAAACAGAAAATCAGAACGCTTTTATTGCCGGAGAAGTGCCTATCATGGTTGCTACTTCTGCTTTTGGCATGGGCGTGGATAAGAAAGATGTGGGCATGGTCATCCATTATGAAATATCCGATTCCCTGGAGAATTACATACAGGAAGCAGGCAGAGCCGGACGGGATGAACAAATTACTGCGGACTGCTACATCTTATATTGCGAGAACGATTTAGACAAACACTTTGTCTTATTAAATCAGACCAAAATCAACATTAAGGAAATTCAGCAGATCTGGAAGGTCATCAAAGATATTACACGCTTTCGTATGACTGTCTCCCAATCCGCCCTGGAAATGGCCAGAAAGGCAGGCTGGGATGAAGGCTTTAAAGAAATAGAAACGCGGGTAAAAACAGCCGTTGCCGCCTTGGAAGAGTCGGGATATATCCGGCGGGGGCAGAACATGCCAAAAGTTTTTGCAGATAGCATACTTTGCAGAAATGCACAGGAAGCCATCGAAAGAATCTATGCTTCAGACCTTTTTTGTAATGACAAAGAAGAGGAAAACGCCATACGGATCATCAAAAAACTCATTGCCAGCAGGAGCCGCAGCCAGGCTCAGGACCAGGACGCCGAATCACGGGTGGACTATATAGCGGACCATCTTGGGATTGAGAAGCAAAAAGTCATTGGCGCAATCAATCTGCTGCGTGAAGAAGGAATTCTGGCAGATGCCAAAGATCTCACGGCCTATATTAAAAAAGGGGAAAAGATAAATCGTTCTTTGCAGATTTTTGAGTCCTTCAGCAGCATTGAAAAATATCTGGCTGCGGTTTTTGAAGAACAAGAGGCGACTTACAATATCAAAGAATTGAATGAAGAAGCGGAAAAAATGGGGTGTAAGAATGTAACGCCAAACAAGATACGAATGATCTTAAATTATTGGGCGATTGTAAAGATGATCAAATTTAACAGCCTGGAGTATTCCAGTAATCATGTACGGCTCATTATGCTCGAGTCCAAAGAAAAGTTCCAGGAGCGGCTGGAAAGACGGCAGAAACTTGCCAGGTTTGTGATTGAATATCTTTATTCTCTGGTCAGCCAGTTACAAGTAGAAGCTGAGCAAGAAGAAGCGCTCGTGGGGTTTTCGGTAAACGAATTAAAGAAAGCCTATAAAGAAAGTATGAGCCTTTTTAAATTAAATGTCAGTATTGCAGATATTGAAGATGCCCTTTTTTATCTGTCTCGTATAGAGGCAATTAAGATTGAAGGCGGCTTCCTGGTGGTCTATAATCCTATGACCATTGAACGGCTGGAAGAGGATAACAAGATACGGTATAAAATTGAAGATTACCAAAAACTGGACCAATTTTATAAGAATAAAGTGCAGCAGATTCACATTGTAGGGGAATACGCTAAAAAGATGCTCGCTAACTACCGGGAAGCCCTGCAATTTGCAGAAGATTATTTCCGCCTGAATTATACTTTTTTCCTGCAAAAATATTTTAAAGGAAGCAGGGGAGAGGAAATCCGGAGGAATATAACCCCGGGGAAATTCAAGCAATTGTTTGGTGAGTTGGCGCCAACACAACTAAGTATTATTAAGGATAATGAAAATAAGCATATTGCGGTTTTGGCAGGGCCGGGAAGCGGCAAAACAAGAGTGCTCGTTCACAAGCTAGCTTCGCTGATTTTGATGGAAGATGTCAAACATGAGCAGTTATTAATGCTTACCTTTTCTCGCGCAGCGGCCACTGAGTTTAAAAAACGGTTATTTATACTAATCGGAAGTGCGGCTAATTTTATTGAAATTAAGACGTTCCATTCATTATGTTTTGATTTGCTTGGCAGAGTCGGGAATGCTGATAAATTTGATCAAGTAATAAGAAGCGCAATTGAGAAGATTCACAGCGGGGAAGTGGAGCCCGGCAAAATTACGAAGACGGTGCTTGTTATTGATGAAGCCCAGGATATGGATCAGGAAGAGTTTTCTCTGGTACAGGCCTTAATGGCGCATAATGAAGATATGCGGGTAATTGCCGTTGGCGACGACGATCAGAATGTATTTGAATTCCGCGGTTCAAGCGCTAAATATATGGCAAAATTCATGACGGAAAATCAGGCTGTTAAGTACGAGCTTTTGGAAAACTATCGCAGCAAAAGGAATCTGGTTGAATTTTCAAATCAGTTTGCCGGTCTGATGCGGAGGCGTTTAAAGAAAAATAACATTGTGGCGCACAGCCGGGATAATGGAGTGATCCGGATTTTCCGGTACGCGAATCAAAATTTGCTGGTTCCCTTCGTGGAAGATCTTTCTGGCGCAGAGCTTGCAGGAAGTACTTGTGTGTTGACTCATACCAATGATGAAGCGCTCCAGGTGACAGGCCTGCTGCTGCAAAAAGGAATACCGGCAAAATTGATTCAAACCAATGATGGTTTCCATTTGTACGATCTTGTAGAACTGCGATACTTTCTGGAGCAATTATCTATAGACGCAGCAACGCCAATAGTAAGCGATGATATCTGGGATGCGGCAAAAAGAGCTTTAGTGAAGAGGTATGGGAAAAGTAAACTGCTGGATATATGCAAAAGAATTATCCTGGATTTTGAAGCCATCTATCCGGAAAGAAAATATAAAACTGATTTGGAAGTGTTTATTAAGGAATCTAAACTTGAAGATTTTTATCCGGAATCGAGAGAAACTATTTATGTATCTACTATTCATAAAGCAAAAGGCAAGGAATTTGATAATGTTTTTCTTCTTCTTGAAAATTTCAGCTTGGGCACGGAAGAGCAGAAACGCCAGTTGTATGTGGCCATAACCCGGGCAAAAAGTCATTTAACCATACACCTGAAAGGACATTACCTGAATCATATCCAGGCTGAAAATTTGACAAGATTGGAGGACGGGCGTCAATACGAATTGCCTGGAAAACTGGCCATGCAGTTAAGTCACCGGGATGTGTGGCTGGGTTACTTCACCGGACGTCAGCATGTAGTGGAGGCCTTGCAAAGTGGTGATATCCTGCGATATAAGGACGGAGAGTGGCTTATGGACAAGGGGCAGAGAGTTCTCCGTTTTTCCAAGAGGTTTAATGAGCAATTAAACCGGGTTCAGAAAAATGGTTATGAGCCCCATTCTGCCAAAGTCAATTTCATTGTTTTCTGGCGAGATGAAGAGGAGGAACGGGATATAAAAATTGTTCTTCCTGAATTGCATTTTGAAAGAAAACCTATCCTGCCGGTCTAATGCCGGGAATAAGTTTTACCCCACAAGTCCGCACCTCAATCCATCACAAATCACTTGAATACCTGGAGATCATATCCGCGTCCTTTTTACTTAAACCATCACCGTTGTCCCTGGCTGCTGGTTCAACACGCTGTTCCTCTTGTCCTTGCTCAAAGACCATTGCTTTTATCTTATCCCGGGGAAACCTCCATTCCCGTCCTACTTTAACGGCAGGTAACTTCCCGGCCCTGAGCATGTTATAGATGGTTTGGTTGCTGACACGAAAAAAATCCGCCACTTCTTCGACATTCATTATTTCAGGGTATTCATTCGTTTTAACCCAACTTTCACCTCCCAAAGCTCATAATTAGCCAAAACATCCCTTTGGATAAATATGGGTTGGCTAAAAGCCGCGCCATTACTGCATTCTTGTATTCATAGACAGTCCAGAAGCAGCAAAAT
>JBAZGB010000082.1:0-8565 GCA_041653135.1 Eubacteriales bacterium
CCACAGGGTTAACGCCTCTTCGTTTTTTCTGCTATACTTCTTCCTCAAAAAAGAAAAACCCTTGTAAGGGTCATTTAATTCTATCCGTTTAGGCTAGTTTGGGTTCATTTATTGCTAGCCGCAACAAGATATCACTGATATAGTTTTTATATCAGTTTTTTTATTGTTCAAATATTACAATTATAAATTAATAAAGGCTATAAAATGGGCATTACAGAATTATCAGTCAAAAGACCGGCAGCGATCATCATGGCTGTTGTATTGATTATCGCCTTGGGAATTATCGGCTATATGAACCTGGGAGCCGATCTTATGCCGACTGCGGATACACCGGTTATTACCATTATTACTTCGTATCAGGGAGCCGCCGCCGAGGATCGCCGACGTCTCCAATAAACTGCCGCAGGATGCCGAAAAACCAATCATCAGAAAATTTGACAAAAATGCTCAACCAGTAATGATGCTGGCAATTTCCGGCGAATTACCCTACGAAGAACTCTATGCCCGTGCTGATGAGATCAAGTCCTCTTTGGAAAAACTGCCTGGTGTAGGTAGTGTCACGCTGGAAGGAGCATATCAATAAGAGCTTGCGGTCCAAGTTGATAAAGAGGCTTTGGATTACTATGGCCTGAATATTAATGCTATCGTCAACCGTCTTCAACAGGAAAATCTGACCGCACCTGCCGGTGAAACCAAACAGGAAGTCCAGAACCAAACCGTCAGAGTAACAGGGGAATTCAGAGATATTCAAGACATCGAAGAACTGCCGCTTACCACCACGGCGGGCACGCAAATCCGTTTAACGGACATTGCCGAAGTAAAGCTTCAATATCCGGATCAAGATCAAATTCGGCGTTTAAGCGGCTCACCGTCCATCGGCATATTTATTCAAAAACAAAGTGATGCCAATATAGTGAAAACAACGGATAACGTCAAGGAGAGCCTGGGAGTTATCGAAAAGGGATTACCTGCTGAAATAAACGTGACAGTCGCCGCCGATGAGTCCGAATTCATCAATGCAACCTTGAAGGCGGTTATGGAAAACCTTTTGGAAGGCATCGTGACTACCTCGATCGTGCTGTTCTGTTTTTGCGCAAATGGCGTTCGTCGCTCATTGTCATGGTCGCAATCCCGTCCTCCCTGATCGCCACCTTTTTCATGATGTATGTGCTGGGCTTTGCGTTAAATATTATGTCCCTCCTCGCCTTATCGTCAAGTATCGGCATTCTGGTGGATGATTCGATTGTCGTACTGGAAAATATCCAAAGACATTTAAAAATGGGAAAAAATCCGGTCACTGCGGCCATCGAAGGACGCCGGGAAATCGGCATGGCGGCCATTGCCATTACTCTCTCCGATGTCGTGGTCTTTACCCCGGTCGCTTTCATGTCGGGAATGATCGGGCGCTATTTCCGCGAATTCGGCTTGACCATTGTCTGCGCAACCTTGTTTTCCCTACTGGTATCTTTCACGGTGACACCGATGCTCGCGTCTAAGTTTCTTAAAAATGAGCCAGCAGAAGAAACCGGCTCAGAAGAACCTGGCGAAAAAGGAAAACGTATTCGTCATCATTTCGAGAATTACTGCCGAAAGCTTATTGGGAGAAGTTTTCCCTCCATGGATAGCTTAACCGAACACTATAAAAAAATGTTGGTTTGGTGCCTGAATCACCGGAAGAAAGTCGTCATCCTGGTGCTGACCGCCCTTGCTGACGATGATCATGAGATTGTCAATCTTATAAGCGACAGTCTGGAAGACGAAGGCTTTGAAGTTATCAAAGCCTATAACGGCCGGGAAGTGTTGGAAAAATTAAAGACCTCCGGTATTTCCCTGGTTATCCTGGACATCATGATGCCAGAAATGGATGGCTTGGAAGTCTGCCGCAAGGTACGGAACGAAATCGCCGTCCCCATCATCCTGCTCAGTGCTAAAGACCGGGAAATCGATAAAATTATCGGCCTGGAGGTAGGGGCAGACGATTATTTGACCAAACCTTTCAGCATTAATGAGCTTGTAGCCAGGGTCAACGCCCATCTCCGGCGGGAACGGCGCAGCAGTACAGCACTTAGAGATTCTTCCCCCACCATGACACTTGGAGATATAAGCATCAACAAGGACACTTTCGAAGTATCGGTCAGCGGAAAAAAAGTTGAACTCTCTACCCGGGAATTTCAGATCCTGGTTTATCTCGCGGAGAATAAGAACAAAGTATTAAGCCGGGAACAAATCTATGAAGCCGTCTGGGGTGACAGCACTTTCGTGGATATCAACACGGTCACCGTCCATATCAAAAACCTGCGCAGTAAAATCGATAAGGAAAATAAATATATTAAAACCGTTTGGGGAATCGGCTATAAGTTTGTCGGAGGCCTGTTATGAGGTGGAGTATCCGGTTTAAGCTGCCGCTTATGGTCGTCTTGGTGTTCTTATTAGTCAGCCTCAGCATGTTGGCCTATTATCGTTATTCCATACTGGAAGGCGGGGAGAGAAGTGTCCGGATAAACCGGGAAATCCTTGACCGAATCAGCGCTGAAATATCCCAGGGCATCAGCAGCAGGTTCCCCGACGGAGACCAAATCAACCGGTATATTCAGAACGCGGCGCAAAAAGATAAAATAAACATTTACATTTATGATCCGGATAAGAAACTGGTTTATCAGGCCGAGTCTCAAGAAAACAAGATGTTTGAGATCAACTCTTATGATTTTGTTACGCTTAAAGGCCAAGCCGTATATCTCGTCGAAACCCAAACCTCCTTCAATGTCAAAGACATCCTGGGCGCCAGTGTATTAGGAAGTTTTATCCTTTTCGCCTTAACCATACTGTCGTTAATTCTTCTTTTGCTTGTAGTTTATCTGCATTTTGATATCATCAAGCCGCTTTCCCTGCTGCAAAAAAGTTTTGGGCTGGTTGGGTACCGTAAAAATCAGTTTTCTTCCCTACCCTTAAACCGCAACGATGAGATCGGAGACCTGTCTGCCGGATTTGAAAGTATGGTTCATAAGTTACAAGACTCTTCCAACCAGCAGTTGGAGATGATCTCCTCTATCTCCCATGACCTGAAAACCCCATTGACCTCCATTAAGGGATATATGGAAAGGCTGCTTGTTTCCAATATTAAATGCGAAGAAAAAAGGCAGGAATATTACCGGATTATTTTTCAAAAAGCTGAGGATGTCCAAAAGCTCCTGGAAGATTTTTTGGGCTATACAAATAATGAAGCAGAATGCACTAAACTGAAGCAGGAGAAAGTATCCTTACGGGATTTCTTTTTATCCCTGTGTCAGGAGTACACGGAAGAACTGCAAGTCTGTCATACTGATTTTTCCTATTGTTATCTCATTCCCGAACATTCCGGGGTGATGATTGATATCGGAAAAATCCGCCGCGTTATTGCCAACCTTATCAGCAATTCGATTAAGCATGCCGGCACCCCGCTGAAAATAACAATTGCCTGTACCGTCGAAAAGGAATTTACAACGATTACCGTTGAGGACAACGGCAAGGGAGTTCCGGAAAATGATCTCGACAATATTTTTGATAAATTTTTTCGTGCTGATAAATCCCGGTCGCCGGAAACAGGGGGCACAGGCCTTGGACTGGCGATCAGTAAGAGTATTGTTGAAAGCCACGGCGGAAAAATACTGGCTTTTAACAAACCCATTAGCGGATTCGGAATAAGCTTCACGCTGCCTCTGGTCAAAGAGAATTAAATTAAGCTTATACAGGGTAGAAGAAGGTCGAATTACAAATGAAAAAAACACAAAAAACACTTTGGGTCTTATCGCTTTATTCTTGAGTATTTTTCTCCTGTTTCCGCCAACGGTCAAGGCAGACACCGATAACATTCTCCATGAACTTGCATATGACGATATTCAACAGGAAGTAATGAACCGCAGTCCGGTAATGGAGGGCAACTGTGACGATGTGGATGACGGGATCGATCAGCTGGACGACAGCCTCAAGGCGCTTGAACAGCAGGAAGTTATGTTTGACGATATGAGCGCTTCTTTGATCGCGGGCTTTATAACGATAGAAAAAACAAGTACTAGTAAAGCCAGTCTGCTGAGCATTCTCAGCTATTTCCCGGAATCTTTGTCCTTTGACGCGGACGAACTGTCCGACCCGGTTACCATACTGAAAAGCCGCAGCGAGCCGCTTAGTGCCCTGAACCTGCTCGGCTTTGTTATGGATCAGGATAGCAATGACGAAGACATGTGGTTTTGCTCAATATGAGCGCTTCGCAGGAACTAAGCGTCACCCCTGGGGCAGAAGAAGATTCTGCCGGCACGGTTGATGTTTCCGCCTTGCTGGATTATATCAATTTTAATTCCCTGAAGAATTATCAATTCCAAATTCAGTCTTTGGAAAACCAGATCGCCAACCTGGAAAGTCAACAGGATGACAGCGAAAAATCTCTCTAAAAGTATTCAAAGCCATTATCCTTTATTGTTTTACTGTTATGGAGCGAGCGAATTTCCCGCTCATCGTCCCGCGGCTTAGCGACGTTTTTGCGCAGCGTACTCGGGAAGCAAAAATGTGCCGAAGGCCAAGCGCGTACTCGCGCTCAGTGCTAAGCCTCTGTTATACGAAGTGGCGGCGTACTTCATTTTTTATATTTTTTTACCAATATAAAAAACATATCCATAATACTGTTTGTATTTTGAATACAACTCCGCTTCATGCTTCATATATTCAACAAAAGCCTCTGCGGCTTTATTTCCAGCATTATTTTCCAAAAATGTTTTTTGTATTGCTTTCTGCGGAATGAAATAAGTATCCGTCCAGCACTTTTCAGGCAATGTAAATGCGGCAACAAGACTATAACCGGCTTTTTGCATTATTGAAATATTATGCCCTATTGTACCTATTTCAGGAACAGCATCAACCCAAAACTTTTCAATTTCAGTAGGTCGTTCATCGGTAAACCATGACTCATATGTTACAGCAATATAGCCGTCTTTTTTTAGAAAGCCTTTCCAATAATTCAAGCCTTTTTCAAAACCTATATTGGCAATAGCCCCTTCAGACCATATAACATCAAATTCTTCATTTTGAAACGGTAAATTATCCATTGAACCGACAATGCCTTTTACCCTATTCTGCAAACCGAGCTTTTCAGCGTTTGTATTAAATTTTCCAATAAAATCGGGAAAAATATCAAGCCCAGTAATGGTTCCTTTTGTATTTTGTGCAAGAGTCATTGTTTGACCGCCTGTTCCACAAGCAAAATCCGCAATTTTTAATTCATTTGAAAAATTGTCAATAAAACTTAATGCCCTAATAGTAGATTCAGGGCTACCAGGTCCCTGCCGTTCCAACCTTCCAAAATAATCACAAATTAAGTTTGAATCAAAATCGTGAATTAATGTTTCTTCGTTTTCCATATGTAAACTCCTTAATCCAATGTAGTATCAATTATTCTTTTTCAATATATTTTTCCATAAATTTAGCCGCCATTTCGTATAACGGGGCGCGGGGTTTGCGAAGGGGTCGCGTAGCGCACCCTTTGGGTGCAGCGAAGCGAAACCGCAAACCCCGAAGATGGGCGAAGTTCGCGAGCGAACAGAGACCATCAAGGGGCGAAGCCCCGCGCCCCAATGGGTGGGAAGTTTATGAGCAAGCGAAGCGAGCGAATTTCCCGCCCATCGTTTTGCGCAAACGAAGCCGTCAGGTTTGGGCGTCAGCCGTTTGCGCTTTGTTATCGGAAGTTGTGTTTTTACCTCGAATTATTTCAACAATCTTTTCAATAACGTCAGTAAGCTTTTCGGATTTTAGATTGCCAACGCGGTATAAGATAATATGGTTGTCTGCTGTAAATATACGATTAGGTCTCAAATTGCTCGGCTGCTTTAGACTCCCTGTTTCAAAGTCTTTATCATCGAGAGAAAGTGAGTAATTATCTTTGATTGTTTTGCTGGTTATCTGACAAAGAATAATATCGTCGCTGTCCAGCGATGTAATAACCAAAGTAGGGCGTCTTTTAGATTGGCTTAGGTCAGAGAAGGGGAAAGGCACAACAACGACATCACCTTTTACAAACTTTGCCACGCATCATCCTCCTCTGCTCTTAGCCAGTCTTTTTTCAGAGAGGATTCACTTGCGATAGCCGTATCAAGTCTCTCCTTTATTATCTTTGTTTTTAAAAAATGAACAAAGTCTAATACCTCATCAAGAAAAGGTTCCGGGACTTGTTCAATTTCGCTGATAAGCAATTCCTTTTTGCCCATGATTAACCTCTTTCTTCTATCTAAATTTACCAACAATCTCCTTGAGGCACAAAACTTCAAGGGGACAATCAGCTCAGTCATGCTCCCAACAAATAACTATGTCACATTGACTTGGACTATGCTTATGCACCTTAAAACTGGATGATTTAAATTCAAATTCAGCCCAGCAACTGTTCCATGTTCCCTTATTGTTTCTTCTGCGAAGTAAAGCATCCGGGAAACTGCTCCCTATGCCTTCAATCATAAACCCTAAATCATGGCAAAGGGCAGCAAATAAAAATATTACGCCCTGTTCATTTATTGGTTCATAGACTATTCCCCTAACTCCGAGTATACCACCTGTCTCATGGATCTGGATACTTTCTATTTTATTGAAGCCTTCTTCAGGAGCAATAGATGCATTTTCTGCAATGGAAGTATCAACGCCTTGTATTTGGGCAAGACCTTCGTCCGGGTCTTTTTTTGTTTCCAAAAATATTTTAACCCTGTCTTTTCCGACTTCTGTTAGCTTCCATATACCTCTTTCCGTTCCGTCAATTTGCCCTTTTCTTTTCAGATACTCTCTCGCCCATGCTGTTTTAATCTTCCATTTGATCTGTCCTTTTTGGTATGTTTCATATTCTTCAGGAAAGCCGGAAGGGGTTAAGCCCATAATCTTCTCAACTTCCGGGTAAACATCTTTCGTTCTTGCTTTACCTTCAAGATTCACAATCGCTCGAAGCACTGGCATCTCAAAATCTAAAAAACTAAAACTCATGCTCTATTTTACCTCAAAAACACAATTTCCGATAACGGGGAGCGGGTTTGCGAAGGGGTGCGCTACGCGACCCCTTCGCAAACCCCGAAGATGGGCGAAGTTCGCGAGCAAAGCGAGCGAACAGAGACCATCAAGGGGCGAAGCCCGCGCCCCGATGGGTGGGAAGCTTATGAGCGAGCGAATTTCCCGCCCATCGTTTTGAGCGTATCTGAAGTCCTGCGAAGCAGGATTTAGGCGGAGCGTAGCGGAGCCAGATACGCTCTGTTGGGCGAAGTGCGAGATTTTCAAGCAAATTTACCCTGGTATTACTTGCTGGCTGCACTGGCTTTCATTTTCTTTTCGTACTGCGCTTTTATCCATAACAAGACGGGTTCGGGTATGAGGGGCTTGATGAAATAGTTGTCCTTCTGCCCTGTATCGCCATTTTTAATATCCGAGGTGATTGCCGAAAAAGCCCTTTTATACTTCATATTCAGCAGGGGAGCTTTCACGGTCATTGCGGCAAACGGTCCGCCTCCCATGCATATGGCGAACCTCCAGTTGAGAGATAATCTCCTGCAGAAGTTTTTCATCACTCTGATAAGTTCAGCCATGATTTCCGGCCGTGGGAAGCCGCAATTCACAACAATATAAATCCCGGCAGCTTTGTTATAGCCATTGCCTTTTGCATACAGGTAAAAGTCTTCCAGCAGGCGCATCAGAGCACCGGGGATGCCGTAGGTGAAAAGCGGGAACACCATTATGATCGCATCGGCGCGAGAGATGGTTTTCAGATTATCTTCAGGGTAGCTTTCTTTTACTTTTGCCCTGACGTTGATGATATCCTTATTGAATTCAGTATCGGCGAGCATGCCGTTGATGTAGTTTAGGAAAACCAGCGAGGAAGCTTCTTTTCCCCGAAGGCTTCCATTAATGATGCAGATGTTTTTCATAGCTTTCACCTAAACGTATTTCTTGAATGCTTCGCAGATTGCATCGTTATCTTGGGAAGATGTGGTCAGGTAGACATCCACCTGTTTATCAAAGCCGGGATGCACGATATCCGCCTCGCCCCGGTGCCTACGGGTAAGGTCGATGAATGTGCTTTTCTCTTCATCATCGATATCGTCGCCGTATCCGACCATAACCTGCAGGTTTTGGTTGCCGCAGCCACGGTCGATGGCGCATTTCATCGTCGAGCCGAAATGCCCGAATATAACGGGAGTCAGGAAAATTGTCATATCATATCTGTTAGCATTATTCCTGATCTCGGCGATCCTATCCTTGGTGACGCAAATTCCCACATGTTTGGTGAGGCAGAGCAGGCAGCCTAAGCAGGGCGTAACATCATTCCTCCCTAGCTCGACCACTTCAACCCGGTGCGCCTTTTCCTCCAGCATCCTAAGAATCCGTTCTTTAAGATCCTCCGAAAGCCCGGTTTTGGCGTCTTTATCGAGGATAAGAATTATGTTCATATGTAATGATTCTACTGCAAAAAGTCCCTTTCTTGAATTTTGCATTTGAGAATCCCCCACTTCTGGATAAGTTTTGGCTCTAAATTTAATGATAGAGCACTGCTTACCTAGATAAAAGAATGTC
>JBAZGB010000083.1:0-8562 GCA_041653135.1 Eubacteriales bacterium
ATCCGGGACGCTCTTCTGGGTAATCCCTTTGTCCCAAATTGCAATGAAGTCTTATAGTTGGACATTACCCCGGTTTCGGTTATAGTTGCCTCTTTTTATGCCCCAGGCGTTAGCCTGAGTAGTTACCATAATTACCTACTTTAGCAAGGCTCGCGAGACATAGGCCGGCTTCAACTGAAGATAGAAAGCCTGAAAAGCTTCCGGATGAGGATGTGAGATTGCGGTGAACATTAATATTAAGAGAAGGCTAAATCCGGTTAAAATGGCGGTTTTTTTCAAGAACCACCGAAGATTGTCGCTGGTGGCAGGATTGCCTTGTTTGGTTGCGCTGGTCGTCATAATGCTGACAAGTTGTCAAGTCAGGCAAGACGCCCCATCAGGCTTTATCGGGTATAACGCGGAAGCATTATTTAAATATAAAACTAACTATGTGGGAGACAACAGCAAAGTAGTAAACCTTATTAATAACCTACTGTATGCTAATTTGCGCCGGGGGATTTCTCTGCAGACCCAATTCGTTCCATATGGTATTAAGGTTGATTACGATTTTAGCGGTATAAATTTGGACACCGGGCAGATTAAATCGTCTCTCCGCGACAATGCGATTGTGATGTTCGCTCTGATTGATAATGTTGATGAAGTATCCTTTTCTGCCAAAGGTACTACCCCAACATTTATTTGCCGTTTTTCAAGAGACGAGATGCAGAAAATTTATGATAATGACCTGCGGGAATACTCGAAGGATATCAATACACTTAAGATATTGCTGAGGAGTCTCTCCTTCAGGCTGCATGTATATCCTGAAAAATATGCTCTGATCATGTCCGGTGCGCCGGGGATACGGATCACGACGGAATACCGTGGTTCTGCGGCCAAAGCGCGCTATTCAGCGGGGAGCGGGACGCTTTTTACTTGGGAGGCCTCTACTGGGAAGATGTCAAAAGGTTTGCCGGCGATTGAACTGCCTTTGGATACCCCGGTCTATTGGTCCCCCCTTGATTCGGCCGGTCAGGTCTCCGGGGGCAGTAAAAACCTAGTGACCGTCACGCTGTTGGACAAACAGGGACGAAGGATTGATGAAAAACAGGTCACAATTCTTTACGACGGCTCACTGTATTATACTGTTCAGCCCGCGATGGATATAGTTATCGGGGAAGGAACACCGTACTTAAACCAAAAGGCTGGAGATTTAGACAGCGCGGTAGGTCTGGCGATAAAATCGCAAAGCAACAAATACAGTGCGGGAGAAACAGCGACTGAAGGGCATATCATCCTGGATAGCGAGGAGAACGACGGAACGTTTAAAGTATACGCAATAGCGAGCCTTGGAGTCTTCGGCTTTGAAAACGGCATTTTCACCATAGTCAGCGGCAGTGGGGCTATCCCAACGGTAATGATATTTTCCAGGAACGAAAATGGCGAATACTCTTTGCTGGAATATAAGGAACCGAAAGAAAAAGATACTACCCGCAGACCTCCCGCCTGGTTAAACTTATATTTTCTTGTTTTCATAATTCCCGGCCTTGATTTTCGTTTTCACTGGTCGTCTGTGCCTTTTGGAGTTGTCATTGCAGCGAATGCAGTTGTTTTTCTGGGCTATATTTTTATTATCATCGTCTTTAAAGAAAACAGTAATGCCTCAACTGTCGTCCAGGTTGAGCAGAAACAACAAGTCATCACAACAGGATCCTATGCCATAGTTCGCCACCCCATGTACCTGGTATTATTGCTGATGTTATTGCTTACCCCTCTTGCCCCGGGTTCTTATTGGGCAATAATACCTTCACTTCTTTGTATCCCTACTCTGGTATTCAGGATAAAGGGCGAAGAAGTGCTGCTGCGAGACCTTCCTGGGTACAAAGAATACTATCTGAAGACGCGTTATCGTTTGATTCCGCCGGTTTGGTAAATGAATAAAATATTCGAACAAATTATTTTGAAAACCGCTTGACATATTAAAATGATTTTGGTATATACTTAAATATAAAACTATACTAATATTATCCACAATTGAAATGGCCGCAAATTTTAGGATGTCAGATGCCAGATGCCAGATGATAGTTCCGCAGACTGACTGCTGCCGCTGAAAACTTGCAGCCAAACAAGGCAAGGTACAGTATGAAACTAAATCAAGCGACAGACTATGCAATACGGTCAGTCCTGCACCTTTCAGGACTGCCTTTCGGGCAGGTGGTGGAAGCTAAGCTAATAGCCGAAGAAGAAAATATACCGATGCGGTTTTTGTTAAAGATCATGCGACTTCTGACTCAAGCGGGGATAGTCGAGTCATACCGGGGTGTCAACGGTGGCTATGCGCTGGCCAGGAATCCTTCCGAGATAACCATGCTGGATGTAGTTGAGGCAATTGAAGGTCCCATAGCAATTAACCGCTGTCTTATCGCCCCGGAATATTGCAGCAAAAATTTCAGTGAGCATTGTCCGGTGCACGAAGCTCTTTTTGAATTACAACAATCTATGGTGGAGCATCTTAAACAATATAATTTCCAGATGCTCCGGGAACGGATGAAATAAATTCATCCCTTTTTCAAACCCAAATGTGTACTCAATTGGTATACAAATATTTTTCACTAATTGTATACCGCATAAGTATACTTTATAAAAAGGAGGAAAAACAAAGTGTCAATCTGTATTTCTGCTGACAAAATTCTTTACGACTTCCTGGCGTCCAAAAGCGATGTAGAAACATCCTTTAACCGTGTGCCCGACCAGGCGCTGTAAAGTGCGGTTTCGGCATGCAGGGGGTATGCTGCCGGCTCTGCTCAAACGGACCATGCCGGATAACTCCCAAATCACCCCGGGGTGTCTGCGGCGCAACTCCTGATACCATGGTAGCCAGGAACTTCCTGCGGGCAGTGGCGGCAGGAGCGGCCTGTTACCTGCACATTGTCGAAAATGCTGCTGTTAACTTGGGTGAAATTGGCCTATGGGCCGCGCTATGAAAAATGGACAGAGCTGGGCATTCTGCCCGGCGGCGCCAAGTCAGAGGCCAAAGCAAGCGGGGCTAAAGGTTACAAAATTGTCGGCTCCACGTGCGTCGGCCAGGATATGCAGCTGCGGGGCGCGCACTGCGGGGATGTTTTTGCCGGCCACACCGGAAACAACTTCACCAGCGAGGCGCTGATTGCCACAGGGGCCATTGACCTGGTGGTGTCGGAATTCAACTGTACCCTGCCGGGGATTGAAACTGTCTGCGACCAGATGCATGTGCCGCAGTTCTGCCTGGATGATGTGTCAAAGAAACAAAATGCCGAATACATACCTTTCAACCTGGAAGACCGCCAAAACATTGCCGGGAAAATTATAGGGGCGGGCGCGGAAAGTTACGCGGCCAGGCGCAAAAATGCAGTTATAGATGTACCTGCCCACGGCTACGACGACGTGCTCACCGGCCTGAGTGAAAAAACCCTGAAGAACTTCCTGGGTGGCAGTTACAAGCCGCTAATAGATCTTATCGCCGCCGGAAAAATAAAAGGCATTGCCGCCGTGGTGGGGTGTTCCAACCTTACCGCCGGCGGGCACGATGTCTTTACAGTAGGGATGACCAGGGAATTAATCAAACGCGACATTATAGTCCTTTCAGCCGGCTGCACCAGCGGCGCCCTGGAGAATGTCGGTTTAATGTCACCTTCAGCGGCGGAAGAAGCCGGGCCAAACCTGAGAGAAATCTGCCGGCAGCTGGGAATATCCCCTGTGCTGAATTTTGGACCCTGCCTGGCCATCGGCCGCCTGGAGGAAACAGCGGCTGACATCGCGGCGGAATTGGGCGTGGATTTACCGCAACTGCCCCTGGTTCTCTCAGCGCCCCAGTGGCTGGAAGAACAAGCGCTGGCGGACGGCGCCTTCGGCCTGGCCCTTGGGCTCAACCTACACCTGGCCATTCCGCCCTTCATTACCGGCAGCGAGATGGTTACCAGGGTGCTGACGGCTGACCTTGAGCAGTTAACCGGCGGCCGCGTTATTGTAGACGGCGATATTATCTCAACAGTCAACCAGTTGGAAGCGGTTATTAACGCCAAAAGATCAGGCTTGGGCCTGTAAGAGGTGATTAGAAGATGAAAAGGATATTCATTAAGCCGGAATTGTGCGAAGGGTGCAAGAATTGTCAGGTAGCCTGCCTGGCGGAACACAGCCCGTCCCGTTCGGTCTGGTTTGTAAACTTATCCGACCAGGGCAGCCAGCCGCGTAACTTTGTTGAACTGAACAACGAAGGGCGGCCCGTACCGCTGTCCTGCCGGCAGTGTGACGAACCGGAATGTGTCAACGCCTGCGTTTCAGGGGCGCTTCAAAGAGATCCCGCGACCGGTTTGGTCGTCCATAATCAAAAACAGTGCGCCGGCTGCTGGATGTGCGTAATGTCCTGCCCCTACGGCATGATCTTGCCGGATGCCAGAGAAAACAAGATTGCAGTAAAATGTGACTTTTGCGCCGACCGGGGCACGCCGCGTCAATCCGCTTTATAACCGAGGATTTCATGCAGAAATATCGCCTCAACTGGGCCGCCGGGATCACAGCGGCAAGACTCCTGCCGGAAGAAAAGGCGGTATTGGCGGATAACGGCGATAAACTTTATTATGACAAACTCCTCATTGCCACCGGAGCTTCTTCCATTTTGCCGCCGGTAGAGAATATCCGCCGGGGGCGGCAGGTATACGGCCTGCGCAACATTGATGACGTGTCGGCTATTGGGGCCGCCGAAAACTGCCGTCAGGCGGTGATTATGGGCGGCGGGCTGGTTGGTATTGACGCGGCGGCAGCCTTGAGCGAGAAAGGGCTGTCGGTGACCGTAGTGGAAGTGGCGGACCGTATCCTGCCGCTGCAGCTGGACAAAAAGGCGGCCGCCCGCTATGAAGCGCTCTTCCGTGACCGGGGTATTGAAATAATTACCGGGGAAATGGTCAGCAAAATCGTGCTGGATGAAAAAGAAAACGTCACCGGTGTGCAGCTTAAAGGCGGCCGGTTGATACCCTGCAGCCTGGTGGTTGCCGCCACCGGCGTCAAACCCGAAATTTCTTTCCTGGAGGGCACGGCCATCGAGGTAGGCCGTGGTATCAGGGTGAACGAATACCAACAGACATCATACCCGGACATTTATGCCGCCGGAGATGTCTGCGAGTCTGTGGAAACCTTCACCGGCAAAATTACAACCACTCCTATCTGGCCCCTGGCGGTGATGCAGGGCAAGGTCGCCGGGACAAACATGGCCGGTGTGCGCCGGAAAGCGGCCGGCAATTTTGCCTATAAAAATTCCATGACATTTTTTGGTCTGGCAGCTGTTTCCTTCGGTCTGCCGGAAGCGCCCGACTCCAGCTATGAAACTTATATCCTGGATAGCCCCGGCAGTTATGAAAAGATAATCATTAAGGACGGCCGCCTGAAGGGGGCTATCCTGCAAGGCGACATAACAAGGGCGGGAGTGCTAGGCGCCCTGATTCGCGAAGACTATCCGGTTAAAGCTGCCCCGGACAAATTATTTGATTTAAACTACGCCTGCTTTTTCCACGAGCTGGAAAACGGTGAGTTTACTTATCAAGATGAGGCGTTAACTTCAAGGTAAGCAGTGAGAAGTAAGCAATGAAAATCTTGGCCGGGAAACCGGTTATATTGAAATATTGAACAAGGGGGTCTATTGTATTATGAAAAAATGGCGCTGCACAGTTTGCGGGTATGTATACGAAGGGGAAGCACCACCTGAAAAATGTCCGAATTGCGAAGCTCCAAAGGAAAAATTCGAGCTGCCGGCCACCTCCGGCCCTGACCTGATCGACTGGAATAAAGTCGGCGTAGCAAAGGGATCCGGTTTTGAAAGCGACCTGGAAATGCAGTTTAAAGGAGAATGCATGGAGGTAGGAATGTATATCGCCATGGCTCGCCAGGCCGAGCGCGAAGGCTATACTGAGATAGCCGAAACGATGAAGCGCATTGCCTGGGAAGAAGCACACCACGCGGCGCGCTTTGCCGAACTCCTGGGAGATGTATTAAGCGACAGCACCGAGGAAAACCTGAAGAGGCTTGTTGACGGCGAAGCCGGCGCCAACCGGGGGAAAAAAGATATCGCCGTCCGTTCCAAGAATGAAGGCCAGGACGCCGTTCACGACGCCGTCCACGAAGCCTGCAAGGACGAAGCGAGGCACTGCATGGCTTTCTACGGGCTCCTAAAAAGGTACTTCCCACAAAAATAAATATTAAAAAGCAAGCAGGGGCGGTAAGTTTCGCCCCTGCTTGCTTACGATCAGGGGGACGGTTCTCCTGCTTCCCTGGGTGAGCTTACCGGCATTGCTGATAATGTTTTGGCTGCGTCTCCTGCTTTTGGGAAGTTCATGCTCCAAACATACATCAGTCAACCTGCATAACTACTTTTCAAGTCAATATTTTGCAGTTCCCAGGATAAATCTCGGTTTTATGAAGCTCATTTTCTATGTGTACGGATTACCTGTGCCAGAGAATCAGACAGGGACAGCTGAAAACTTATAACAATAAAAAGCCTCACGGCTCCCTCTTAAAAATCTCTTACCCATATTGACAAACACCAACTGCAGTTGCTGTAAACTTAAATCTGCTTCCCATGATGTTTAATTATATAAGAAGCAGGAGGAGAACGAAAATCACTCCGCGATGGTCTTAGATAAAAACCCCTTTATTTATCGTCCGTGGACCTTCCATCTCCGGTTACCGGTATGACCTCTCCCAGGAAAGTAGGTTGAGGTTTAAGGAACTTGGCTATGAAAAAATCTTTGTTCCTGGCAACCATTTCCCTTAACCTGTATATTACCATAATTTCACCGTAATCGTGTTGATCAGATGCTACCCCGTAGGCCTCAAGTCCCAGTTCCCTGGCAATATAGACTGCCCGCATCAGGTGGTATTCCTGGGTTACTATGATAACCTTTTTAACTTGAAAGATATCCCTTGCCCTGTAAATACTTTCGTATGTATTAAAGCCGGCATGGTCCATAAATACATCTTGTTCCAGAACATTTTTTCCCTTTAGAAATTTTTTCATGGCGTTAACTTCATCGTAATCCTTACGCCCGTGGTCACCGCTAACCAATATCTTTTCGGCCTTTCCGTTTTTGTATAGTTTATATGCTTCCATTAAACGGTCATTTAGCATAAAAGATAATGTGCCATCCGGAAAAACGTAAGCGCCTAAAACAAGTATGGCATCCGATTTAGGAGCCTCATCGGGGCCAATAATGTACTTGGAACCCATTCGTTGAACGTATTGATCTATAAATGAAACCGAAACCGATATAATAACTGTTAACATGCCAAAAATAACTAATACCCATTTAATCCTGCGCTTCAAAGGGAGCGACACCCCTTCTATAATTATTGGTTTGGATAAATTGTTTTAATGCCGGTTCCTGATTCCCGCGTTCCCTTCAATATAGCTACAGAAGCTGTGCGGTATTGCCGCATGTTTTAGTTTAACTAATAACTTCCGTTACAGTTAATTGTAACAGTATGAGCTGCATTATCATACGTTATTTCCGCTCCTGGTAAAACGCTTTTGATAAATGACCTTAAAGGAAGAGCATTAAAGCTATATGTTCCTTCTTTCATTTTGTCCTCAAAAAAATCCTGATTTGGGTAATCGTAACCAGATATATTTAAAGGCTTGGTCCCATAATAAACCAAACCTATTTGCTTTTTCCCCGGGTAAGGCAAAACGGTATTAGCGAGTTTTTCTTTCACTATTTTGCCATACCGCAAGATAGAATAGATATTGGAATTAGGTTCAGTACTAATAAAATTTATGCTTATGGTTTCTTGCCAGTCTGTATTCGTAAACACAGTACAGGTTTGGACCCATTTCCCTTTAACAATTTAAAATATAGGAAAAGTTTCCATTTTGTGACCAGAAGTTATCATATTAACGGTTGCCTTATTAATAGTATACGTTACGTTGTTTTTAATAAATGGCTGCAGACTATCAGTCATATCAACGCCGTTATAAATAACCTTGATTTTTGGAGTATCTGCCTGAGCCGGGAGAGGCAAAGCGAACAGAAAAAGTACTGCCAATAACACTGTAATGATTTTTAACCTCATCTTAAGTATAGTCGGCATCTTTAATAGGTGTCGGTTTATCAGGCATTTCGGTAATGTTTCTAATGATTCGCTCATACCAGATCACGTCATGCCATTTTCCATTTTTATATCCGACGTGACAATATGTCCCAACCGGATTAAAAAAGAAAGACTCGTGTAATTTGACACTGCCGGTGTTTGGCAGCGTAATGCTTCCATAAACGTTACAGTATCCAAGCAGCGTCAAGAGTTCAAGTAATGCACGGTATAGCGCTCTTATTTTATTACAAGATCCGACAAATATTTCAATAATATTGTGTTATTATTAATTTAATAACAAAGAACATTTATCAGCTTAATAACTTCAAAAATAAACCAATTGACTTTAATTATTAATCTTAAATAATTGATTATAAAGTCCAGCGGTTAAATGTCAATAGCCAATTGGGGGAAAGTTTTTAAAAAAGTGCTGGTATTTGCTTAAAAAAAGCAAAAAGAAGGAACACCTCA
>JBAZGB010000084.1:0-8492 GCA_041653135.1 Eubacteriales bacterium
GTAACTATGGGTTAAAAATAGGGATTTTTTTCTGAGAAAAACAGATGCGATTTACCAAATGCTGTCTTGCAAGATTTTCAAAGTCCCGAAAGACGAAATTAAATCTGTCTTTTTGCATCAATATCAAAATTCAAAACGAAATCAAAAAGAGAAGAAGTTTTTTAACGCAGCGTTCCTCTTCCGTCCAAAACGAGCAGGCCATTTTCGTAAACTACTACAGGGTTTAAATCAAGCTCCTTGATTTGATCGTTGTCCTCAACCAGTCTGGATACTTTTAAAAGCGCTTCAACCAAAGCCTCACTGTCCGCCGGGGGTTTTCCTCTGTAACCTTCCAGGAGGATATTCCCTTTTACGGACTTAAGCATGCTAAAGGCGTCTTCTCTTGTAATGGGAATTAACCTGAAGGTTACGTCTTCAAAAATTTCAGTAAAGACACCCCCTAAGCCGAACATGATTACCTTACCAAAGTGATTATCGGTGGTCACACCGATGATCACTTCCGTTCCGGCGCCGGCCATGGACTGTACAGTTACGCAGGCTTTTTGTTCCTTATCGGCAACTGCAGCACTGATTTCGCGAAAAGCCGTCCGGACAGCGTTTTCATCAGGCAGGTTGAGTTTCACGCCGCCGCAATCCGATTTATGGATGTAAGAAATTGAATGGACTTTAAGCACCGACGGATAGCCAAACTTTGATGCCAGTTGAACTGCCTGGTCCTCATCGTGCGCTACTGCGCAGGGGGTAACAGCTATACCCTTTATTGCAAGAAGCTGCTTGACCTCATCCTCAAAAAGCAGCTTTCTTCCGTCAGATTTGATATTATCTAAAATTTCTTTTACCTGCACTTTAAAACATCTCCTGCGTTTATCCTTTTGCATGATTGGCAATTATTTGCTTGTACTCGTACAGGGCGTAAACTGCCCGTGCAGCCTCCCTTGCGTTAATATATAAGGGGACGCCTTCTTTCTGCAGCATCTCCCTGTCTTTGTCGGAATCACCGACAGTGGAGACGTAATAAGCCACGGCCGGCTTATTCCATTTATTGCGCGCGTCGATGATTTCCTGGGAAGGAAAGCGCCAGTTCTTATGTAGGCAATAGATAGCCAGGATCATATCCACCGAAGGATCACCCAGAACAGCATCGGTAATTCTACCGTACGTAAGGGCGGGAGAACCGAGCCCCGCCGCATCCAACGGGTTTTTCAGGACGACAGGCGGATTTTGGCCGATAACGTCCAGCACTTTTTGAATTGTTTCCGGCGCGTACTTTGGCAGTTCACAGCCTAACTGGAGCATGTAGTCGGCCGCCACTATACTTGGTCCTGCCGTATGAGTTAAGACTCCGACTCTTTTTCCCTCCGGCAGCTGTGAAAGGCAAAGGGCTTTGCAGGATGCGACCAGTTCTTCTACGGTATCGACAACTATCGCTCCGTTTTGCTTCAAAATATCCTTGTACAGCCTGTATGGTCCCGCCAAACTGCCCGTGTGCGTCATGGCCAGGTAGTCCGATTCCTTTGTCTGGCCAGCTTTAAAAACAACAACCGGTTTCTTCAAGCAAACTTCCCTGATTAGCTTGACAAATTTTAAAGCGTCCTCGGAACCCTCCATGAAGACGCCGATAACCCTTGTGGAAGGATCATCCCCCAGGTAGGCTAAATAATCGGAGAACTCGAGCACTGCCCGGTTCCCGACCCCGATCCATTTATTCATTCCCATCATCTCGTCGAGGGCTTTTTGAATAATCGTCAGACCCATGCCACCGCTTTGAGAAATAACTGAAACCCCGCCCTTGATCAACCTCAAGGGATAAAAGGTGGCGTAAAAATTTCCATCATCGTTGATGAATCCGAGGGTATTGGGACCAATCAGGGGGATGCCGAGTTCATTCGCTCTTTCAGCAAGTTTGTTTTCAAGTTTTACTCCTTCGGCTCCCACTTCCCTGAACCCGCCTGCAATGCTGAGAATCCCTTTGACTCCGCAGCGTGCGCATTCCTCCAGAACATCCACAGTGCTGAACTGGTTCAACGCGATTACCGCCACATCAACGGGGCCGGGGACTTTATCCAGGCTGGGGTACACGTCGTATCCCAGGATATTCTTGAGTTTTGGGTGTATCGGATATAAGGGCCCCTTAAACCCGCCGTAGACTATACTTTCAAAAATATTAAACCCTACCTTTTCCGGGTCGGCGCCTGCTCCTAAAACAGCAGCGCTGCGGGGATAAAAAAGCGGATGAAGATCTTTTTTCATGCGGCTCCCTCCATTAATAATCTTGCATTGAAGATGCTTACCTGCTTACAAATTAGGACGCCGTTATTCATAAGTGAGCGATTTTGCGAAGCGCCGCTGCAGCGACCGGCGCAGCTTCGGCAACAGGGCCGCGATGCGAAACCAGCGGCACGCTAGTAGTTTTTTAAACAGTAAAGGGTTAATCTCAGTCTATAGTATTTCTTCATCTACCGCCTGTCTTGCCGCCTTTGCAGCATCGCCTAGCCCTGTCCGAAGCAAGCCGATTAGCGATGCCAGCACGAAGCACTTAGCGAACGGTGAATACGGCGGCTTACTCTATTTAAGACACAAGGGGGTTTTCTTTAAAATCCCCTTGTGTCTCAGTCAGTTATTTTTAAAAATCAGGAGTTAAGACAATCCTCTGCATTAATTTGCCGGCGTGAGTCTCTTCGAAACCGGCGGCGATCTGGCTCATCGGCCGTACGTCTACGAAAGGTTCAACCTTGATTTTCCCATCCAAGACCATCTTCAGGACTTCGGGATAGTACTTGGGCAGGCAGCCCCATGTCCCTTCGATTTCGGCGTCAAAAGCCATCAACCGGGAAAGCATATATTCAACTTTATGCATGCCGAAGCCGAGAACCATCATTTTACCCACAAAGGCCAGGAAATTCAGGGCAATTTCCTGGCCAATCTTTGTCCCGGTGGACTCGAAGATTTTCCAACCTACGTTTGCAGGAAAACCATTGGCTTTGCAGTAATCACGGAATTCTGCAGTGATGGCTTTCATGTCTTTGTCCTGCGTGCTGATTGCGCAGGTTGCGCCGAAGCCTAAAGAACGCTCCAGTTTTTCCTTGTTGCGGGCAATGGCTACTACCGCCTTGGCGCCCAGTGCGCTTGCAATCTGGGTCATGTAAGTGCCGATTCCGCCCGTTGCGCCGGTTATGATTACAAGATCCCCTTCTTTAACTCCAGCTTTAATTGCCGCCTGGTAGGGGGAAGTAATTGCGTCCGCCACTACTGCCAGCCACTGCAAAGGCATGCCTTTTCTGTCCTCGACAACGCAGAGGTCCTCTGCGGGAACGGGGATATGGCTGGAGAAGCCGCCGTACATACCCAGGCTGTTGCCGGGCATTTTCTGCGCCAGGCAGCGGTTGCCCCTGCCGGAAGCGCAGATTGCGCATTTGTTGCAGGGCATGACTACCGGAATGATAACTTCCTTGCCGACCAGATTATCTGGTCCTGCAACGACCACACCGCTGATCTCGTGTCCGAGGGTCAGAGGGGGCTTGTTGACAGTTGGTACGCCATCATAAAAATAACCAACGTCAGTGTGGCAAACGCCGCAGGCGGCGACCTCTACCAACGCTTCGCCCGGCTGCAGCTCCGGAACGTCAATGCTTGTCTGCTGTAATTTCCCAGGTTCAACCATTTGCCATGTGTCAATCTTTGAAGGTACACCCATTATGTAATTTCCTCCTTATAACTTTTACTATAACTTTTACTTTACACTCTAAAACTCAAGGATTTCCGCTTAAAGACAGGCTATTTGCCCTGCCAGACCGGGCGCCTTTTTTCCATAAAGGCCTTTAGCCCTTCCTGCGCATCGGCGGTGGCCATCATTTCCTTAAGATAAATGCGGTCTATATCCTTGATGCCCTCTGCAAAACCCTTCCCCAGTCCGGCCCTGGCGGCTTTTTTGGTCATGGCCAGGACAACCGGGCTCAGTGCGGTAAACTTCTTTAAATATTCCATGGCGCTTTCTTTGAAATTATCTGCCGGAAGGACTTTGTTGACTATGCCAAACTTCTCGGCCTGTTCGGCGCCGATTACATCTCCGCTTAAGAGAAGATCCATGGCCCTCGGCCAGGAACAAAGCTTGGGCAGCAGGAAACAGGCGACAGGCGGGAAAACACCCACCTGGATTTCAGGCTGACCGAGCTTGGCCCTCTCCGAGGCGACAACCATATCGCAGAAAAGGACAACTTCACAGCCGCCGCCGAGCGCCGCGCCGTTAACCAGGCAGACAATCGGCTTTTCTACTGCGTCCATGGCTAGAAAAAGGCGGTCAAAAACGTCGATCATGCTTTCCACTTTGTCCGGGGTATGGTCGGCAACATCCACGCCCGCCGAGAAAGCTTTCCCTTCGGCATCCAGGATTACTACACCGCCTGGCTCATTTTTTGCCCATTTAAAAGCTTCGACCATTTCTTCCATCATGGGGATTGTTAAAACATTCAGCGGGGGGCGGGCTAGAGTTATCGTAATAACACCGTTCTCGCTCCCGACTTTAAGAGTTTCAAAAGCCAAAATTATATCACCCCTTATAACTGGAGTTTTTTAAAATTCGCCCGGATAAACCAGGAATACCAGGCGCTGGACATAAATCAGCGCCTGGTATTCCATTTGTTATCGTTATTTACCTTCCAAACGAGGTCCTAAAACGGCATCGACCAGTTCCTGATCGAACGGATGTCCGGTGTTGCCCAGTTGTCTGTACTTAATGAAGTCAATGACATCTTTGCCGGTGAGTTTCTTGGTGTTGAAAGCGTTGAATCCGAGGTAAGCTTCGCCCATCATGTTAGCTAACAGCCAATGACGGTTGGGCAGCTTGGCCTGATCCCAGAAGAACTTCTTTTTGGCCCGGACGCAGTCGATGGACATCATCAGGCAGTGGGGGAAGAGGTTGGTGAAGGTCCAGATCAGCTTGTTGACTTCGGCGTCTAACAGAGAGAAGTCAACTGTGCATTCCTTGACCAGAGCCCTTGCCTCGGCAAGCGCAGCGCCTGTCTTGTTTTCGCCGTAGACAATCTGGCCGCCTTCAACATACTTATCTGTAATTACGTTGGGATTGGGAATCCATTCGTCGCCCTTCTTTAATACGGGCACAGCCTTGGTGATCATACCCCAGTCAACAGCCTTATAGGCGCTGACCATCTGGCAGGAAATACAGCTCCACATTCCACGCTCGGCTCCAATGTACCAGGGCAGGAAGTCTGACGCGCCGCCTACCGGAGCGGAACCGTGTCTCGGACCAGCCTGACCGAAGATAGCCATGTCTGAGGAAACAGCCAGGTCGCAGGCGCCGCCGATTTCCTGGCCGCCTGCCACACGCATGCCGTTTACCCGGCAGATAACCGGCTTTTTGCAGTCCAGGATGCCGTCGACCATGCCGTTGAAGAGGTCCATATAGTATCCGTATTCAGTGGTCATGGAATAATACTCGGAATATTCCTTTGTGTTTCCGCCGGTGCAGAAGGCGTTGCTGCCTACTGCGGTGAAGATCACGGCTACTACTGTGCGGTCCATGGAAGCCTTATGGAACCCGGCGATGACTCCCTTGACCATTTCTGTGGTGTAAGAGTTAAACTGCGCAGGGTTGTTCAGGGTTATCCAGGCGCTGTTTACGCCTTCTACCGCATTGCCCTTCGGGTCGACAACAGGCTTTATCTCGTAAATTACGCAAGGTGCTTCGGTGCCAAACCATTGATCGGTGAAAATATTGTGGTCTTTTGCGCCAGATTCGCGCGGCCATTTGTTAATATCCATCAGCTACTACTCCCCCTTATATTTTTTAAAATTTACATATATTTGTATTATAAAATCCACCGTACAGGCCTGTCAATAGTAATTAACTTATTCCACAATAGTAATTAACTTATTCCAATTGCCTAATTATGCAACACTGTAAGATTGCTGAATTTATTCAGCGGCTACAAACTCATGGGCTATCTGGCCGTTATCGTAATTGACCACGACCGGCTTTACGGTCATGCCGACCTGGATATCTGTGCCCTGCATAGAGCTGCTCAGCCGCCCGAACATCCTGAAGCCGTCAAAATCCACTACCGCCAGCAGATAGGGTAAATCGCCCTCAAAGCCGGTAGGAGCATACTTGACGTTTGTAAAAGAAACCAGCTTGCCCTTGTCAGGAACCTTGACCCATTCTAAAGAGCCGCTTAAGCAGCCCGGGCAGTCCATCCTAGGAGGAAAATAGGTCTTGTTGCACTTGGGGCAACGGGTAGTGCTGATTTCGCCACTTTCCAGCTTATCGACGTACTCGCCTACTTTTGTAATTGCGGTAAAGCTCTTCCGTCCAAATTTTTCAAACCCCACGTTGTTCTACCTCCCCAATATTAAAACGTTCCCGTAGATACCTACGCCGCCGATATTGTGAACAAGGCCGATTTCAGCATTCGGCACCTGAATGGCGCCCGCCTCTCCGCGAAGCTGGAGCACAATCGTCCTGAGCTGCGAACCGCCTGTAGCGCCGATGGGATGCCCTTTGGACAGCAGCCCGCCGTCTACGTTAACCGGAATTTTACCCTCGAGATATGTTTCTTTATCACGGATTAGGCGAGGACCTTCTCCCGGTTTGGCAAAGCCAAGAGCCTCGTAAGCAAGTATTTCCGCAATGGTGAAGCAGTCGTGAACTTCGGCCACGTCAATATCCTGCGGCCCTACACCGGCCATGGCATAGGCCTTTTCTCCGGCTATACGCGCGCACTCGAGGCCTCTCATATGTTCCCTGCTGGCCAGGTTCATCGGCGCGTTGGACTGGCCGACTCCCATAACCCAAACCGGCTTCTTGCTGAATTCCTTGGCCTTGTCAGCCGAGGCCATGATAACACAGGAGGATCCGTCTGCATTTGCGCAGCAATCCATCACTTTTAAGGGACTGGAAACAAGACCTGCTTCCATCACCTGCTCAAAAGAGACCTTCTTACGGTAGACTGCCTTTTCATTTAACTGTCCGTATGTTGACGCTTTAACACGAACCAGGGCCAGGTCCTCCGACTTCGTGCCAAAGTTGGCAAAATGCGCTTGGGCGTACATGGCATAATAAGCCGGCATGGATGTCCCGTAAGGCGACTCCCACATTACGTCGGCGCCGCGCCCCATGCGCTCTTGGACATCCTGGGAGGTGATTTCGGACATTTTCTGGAATCCCAGGACACAAACCGTATCATAAAGTCCGCTCTTGATAAACGAGTACGCGATTGCAAACCCTGTCGTGCTTGAGGAACACAGGGATTCAACCATAAAGGTAGGAGCGGGGTTGAGCCCCAGGTACTCGTCAATCAAGCTTGAGGGACTGCGCTGCTTATCGTACTCGGGAGCGCAGCAGACTATTAAGGCTTTGATTTCATTCGAGGGAATTCCTGCATCCTGCATAGCTTCCCTGTAGGCTTCAAAACACAGTTCCCGGATACCGCCGGGATAACCGCGTACAAAAGCGCTCTGGCCTACTCCAATAACGGCCACATCTTTATCAGGCATCGTCAAACCTCCTATAAGTACATTTATTTGCCTAAAGCATTACCATGCCGCCATCCACGCAGATGGTCTGCCCGGTTACATATGATGATTCATCAGAGACTAAGAATGACACAACCGGCCCAATCTCCTCAGGAGGCGCCCACCTTCCCAGCGGAATGCGCTCCAGGTATTTATCTTTAAAACGGGGGTCGGTGGCAATGACTTTGGTCATATCAGTCTCCGCCATCGGGGAGATGCAGTTCACCCGAATGTTATACCGGGCCAGTTCCTTAGCTGCCGATTTGGTTAAAGCGTGTACCCCTCCCTTTGCTGCTGTATAATTTACCTGTCCTATTGTGCCCATCAAGCCGGCTGAGGAAGTAACGTTGACAATGGAACCGGTCTTCCTTTCCAGCATTGTGTTGGCCACGGCCTGAATGCAGTAAAAAGTCCCCGTGAGATTGATCCGGATAATATCATCCCACACTTCTTCGGACATCTTTAAAAGCATGGCCGGTTTGCTTATTCCTGCATTGTTGAACAAGCCGTCGATCTTCCCGAAGGTGCTCATTGTCTCATCGACCATAGCCTGCACCTCGGAGCGCTTGCCTACGTCGGCCTTGACAGCTATGACCTTACGTCCAAGGTCTTTGCATGCTTTTACAACAGCGTCTTCTTCGGAAATTTTCCGGCTGACAAGGCATAAATCGGCTCCATCTTTGGCTAAAGAAATAGCTACTCCTTCGCCAATACCCATTCTTGCTCCGGTTACGACGATTACTTTTCCTTCTAAGCGCACAATCTTTCCTCCTTGGTCTTTTTATTACTGTACCATTTTCTAGCTGAATAAAAAGATGACATCATCGTTGCCGCCCAAGGGCAGAGGATACAGTCTCAAACAAGAAGGGAATAACCCGTGAGGTTCAATCTTTCAAGCTTAATTACACTATTGATGAGCAAGTCTTAATAAAAGAACTTAGACTACATGGAATTACCTGTTTCAT
>JBAZGB010000085.1:0-8358 GCA_041653135.1 Eubacteriales bacterium
CTGGAAGCAATAAGGCTAAAGGATCTGTTTGGTCTGGACCAGTCTGATTGCGCCCGTAAAATGGGTTTGAGCCGTCCGACTTTTCAGAGAATTTTACGGACTGCAAGAAATAAAGTTGCGGAGGCTCTTGTACAGGGACGGACAATCTTGATAAGAGGGGGGAATTACCTGGAAAGAGAACGTGTTTTTGAATGTGCTGATTGCAAACATATATGGGAAGAGGAACCCTGTTCTGTAAACAGGAAGCATGGTTACGAAATACAATGCCCTAAATGCGGGAGTCCGGAAATATTCAGGATCTTTGACGGGCATAAGGCAAGCTGCGGCGGTTCTAGAGATCATCACGGTCAGGAAAATGGTAATTGCCGCCATTCATAAGGGCATAAGAGAACTTAAAAAGCTCCGGTTTCATTTGACATTACAAAACTTAAGGCAAAATTAGCTTTCAAAAGACTATATAAAGAAGGAAAGGAAATATTGAATGTCCGAAAACACATGTCCAGCAGCGGGTGATAGCAAACCCAAGATTATCGAACAGAGCGAATACAACAATATCAAAAAAGTGATTGCCGTTGTCAGCGGCAAGGGGGGAGTAGGCAAATCTTCCGTCAGCGCTTTGCTGGCCATTGGCTTGAGGCGGCAGGGCTATAAAGTGGGGATACTTGACGCCGATATTACCGGCCCGAGCATTCCCAAGATGTTTGGATTAAATACCCATCCGGAAAGTTTAGGCGATCACATTTTGCCGGTTAAAACTTCTTCAGGAATCCTGGTAATCTCCTTAAATCTGTTTCTGGTTGAGGAGGACGAACCTGTAATCTGGAGAGGGCCTGTGCTTGCCAATGTAGTCAAGCAATTCTGGACGGATGTTGTTTGGGGGGATCTCGATTATTTAATCGTCGATCTGCCGCCGGGGACCGGGGACATACCTTTAACCGCCATGCAGTCTTTGCCCCTGGACGGACTGGTCGTGGTGACATCCCCGCAGGACCTTGCTATGATGGTGGTTAAAAAAGCGGTTAAAATGGCCGAGCACATGAATATACCCATTTTAGGCATGGTAGAGAACATGAGTTATTTAAAGTGCCCCGACTGCGGCAAAGAAATATATCTTTTCGGGCCCAGCAAAGTCTTTGAGACTACCCTTGAGACCGGCATGAGGCTGATTGAAAAATTGCCCGTTGATCCCGAACTTGCAGCGCTGTCTGACCAGGGCAGGATAGAAAGCTATCAAACAGATGCTTTTAAGAATATATCTATATAGTTAAGAAAAAATCTATGATGTAAAAATAATAACTGTCCGGGGAACAAGGCATTTCCAACAGCGAACGACTTGCGTAACTCCGGGAACAGCGAAAATATTATTAATTGCACAATCATAAATGTATTTTGTCCCGTACGGCGCCCCGCTCTCAGAGTGGGGTTTATTTTTTTTCTTCCGGCTTGCGGGCGGGAGTCATATTTCCCAGGTCCGCCGGCCGCAGCCGTTCCGGCTGTGCGCTTCTAAGCTTGCTGTGCCTGTACCCGTATGCAAAATAAATAGCCAGTCCTATAGTAACCCAGACAGCCAGGCGGATCCAGGTAAGTGCGGGCAGGTTGAAGGCCAGGTAAAATGAAGACACAAAAGCCGCCAGGGGCAGCCAGGGCACAAGAGGAACCCTAAACGGCCGCGGGAGATCCGGCCTGGTTTTCCGCAGCACGATAAGGCCTATCGAAACAGCCATGAAAGCCGAGAGAGTGCCTATGTTGGCTAATTCGGCCACGATTTGTATAGGCAGCAAAGATCCCATCAAAGCGACAATGGCTCCTATAATAAGGCTGTCCGGGACAGGAGTGGCCAGTTTCGGATGGACCCAGGAAAATAGCGGAGGCAGGAGGCCGTCACGGGACATAGCAAAGAAAATCCTGCTCTGCCCGTACATTGTGACAAGCATAACCGAGGTCAGACCGGCCAGGGCGCCGACGGAAACAAGCGCTGAACCCCAGTTTAAACCTATAGCCATAAGGGCGCTGGCCATAGGTGAAGCTGTATTAAGGGAAGAGTATTTGGCGATTCCGGTTAATACGGCAGAAACCGTAATATAAAGAACAGTGGCCAGGGCAAGTGAGGAAATGATCCCAAAGGGCAGGTCCCGGCGGGGATTTTTAACCTCTTCAGCTGCTGTTGAAACCGCATCGAAACCTATAAAGGCAAAAAAGATAATAGCAGCGCCCTTAAAGATGCCCGATATTCCAAACGGAAGAAAAGGGTTCCAGTTGGCGGTGTTGATGTGCCTGAACCCAAGAAAGATAAAAAGGATCAGTATACTTACCTTTAAGACCACGATAAACTTATTGGCAACGACACTGTGCTGGGTTCCGGAAATGATCAGGGTGGTAATTACAGCGGCTATAAATAATGAAGGAAGGTTAATTATCCCGCCGGCCAGGGGAGAAGTAGTCAGAGCTGCGGGAAGGGTAATCCCGGCCGATTTCAAAAGGCTGACGAAATAAGATCCCCAACCGATGGAGACCGCGCCCGAGGCAACAGTGTATTCCAGCACCAGGTTCCAGCCAACCAGCCAGGCCATCAGTTCACCCAAGGAAGTATAGGCAAACGTATAGGCGCTGCCGGCAACCGGAATCGAAGAGGCCAGTTCCGCATAAATAAGCGCCGTAAGGCCGCTCACCACCGCCGCGGTGACAAAAGAAAGGATTATGCCCGGGCCGGCAAAGCGTGCGGCCGCCAATCCCGTTAAAACAAAAATGCCTGTGCCGATTACGGCGCCAAGGCCAAGAGCAGTTAAATCAAACGGCCCGAGTGTTCTGGCCAGGCGGTGCGTTCCGCCCTCCTTTTCAGCCAACAGATGTTCTATAGGTTTAACCCGCCATTTATTAGTCATTCTACCGCCTCTTTAAGGAATTTTCACTAACGGTGCGAAAAAGGTTGCTTTTATTTAATGTTTACCAGGAGCAGATTTTTATGAGTCTTGCGGCAATCTTTCGGATATTTTTGCGTATTCAGCTATGGGTGAGAATATATGAAGGCTTCCGGGATTTGTACCTACGGCATGTTATCAATGGGCTTCTTGGGAACAAGGGAGATCCGGCAGGTTTCCGCAGATGCGGATAGTATCTGACGAGCCTACAAAGCAAGGAGGATACGATGACTTATCGGAAGTCTTACTGACCGATAGTACTTCGAGGCAGGGAGAGCCTGCTACATGGGGAAGCGGTCAGCAGAAATCGAATCTTTCCGAGGAAACGCGAGCTCCATTCAAAGGGAGGTTTCGGGCCTTAATACAAAATAAGGAGTTACCCAGTCATGGAAACAAATTTGGAGAGAATAGCAGCTAAAGCAAAAGAGGAAAAAGAACTTAGGTTTACTTCCCTGGCTCACCATATCACGAAAGAAATGATCTGGAAAAATCTAATGCACATGCCGAAGGACACGGCTCCCGGGATTGATGGAATTACCGTAGGTGAAGCAGCCAGAGACTTTGACATTTGGGTGGAGGAAATAATCAAGTCAATCCACAGGAAAAGCTACAAGCCACCTGCCGTAAAAAGAGTCTGGATACCCAAACCCGGGAAAGCAGAAAGGCGACCCATCGGCATTCCCGGAGTTGCTGACAGGGCATTGCAAAGAAGCACTGCAGAAGTATTAGGGGCTATTTATGAGCAGGATTTTCTTGAATGTTCCTTCGGAGGAAGACCAGGAAGAGGGGCTCATCATGCTCTTGCAACACTTAACGAAATAATCTGCGGAAATAAAGTGAGCTGGGTGCTGGAAGCTGACCTAAAGAACTTCTTTGGAAGCCTAGACCATGGATGGCTACTTAAATTCGTAGAGCACCGCATTGGTGACCCAAGAATAATCCACCTAATATATATTTGCATTATGCGCTGGATTTGTATGCGCTGGATTTATGGTTTGAAAAAGCAGTAAAACCACGGCTGAATGGTGAAGCATATCTTGTCAGGTACATAGATGATTTTATTGTATGCTTTCAATACCATTCTGATGCCGAACACTTTTTCGGGGCGCTAGAGAAAAGACTGAAGAAATTCTCCCTTCAGCTTGAGCCTAACAAGACACGCTTGGTGGAATTTAGCCGTTTTGCAGACAGGAATGCAAAAGAGCGAAACAAGAAGCTTAAGACTATCTACTTCTTGGGATTTACGCATTTCTGCACCAGAAATCGCAAAGGCAACTTCATGGTGGGCAGGAAGACGGAAAAGGCGAGGCTGAAAAGAAGCATAGCCAAGCTACAGGAAGAGATGCGGCGAATCAGGCACAAGCCGATGAAAGACCAAGCGGAGAAAATTAGCCAGATATTACGAGGACACTATAACTACTACGGGCTAGCTGGAAACATTAAATCCCTCTACAAAGTTTATGAAAAGGCTAATGTCTATTGGCGAAGAATGCTAAGTAGTCGCAGCAGCAAAAGCTACATTAATTGGGACAGGTTTCATGAAATCATATTGTTGTTTCCCCTATTGCGTCCGAAACTTTCAATTCCTTACGAGAGATTGAAATTGTACGCAATGCTGTAAGCCGATTTCTGAAGAGCTTGGTGCGGGAAATCCGCACGCCAAGTTCTGTGGGGGTCTGGGCCACCAATTGGGTGGCCACTCTACCCGGAAAGTGTTTGAGTCGCATTAGTACCGAGTTTGACTTAAGCCTGAAGGTGAACGAGTTCGTACAAGTATAAGAGGCGAACATGAGCACGTAGACAGTTGACCTCCTTAAAGCAAGTTAATTTTCAGGATAGAAGCTGAGGCATCCTGTCTTGACAGAGCCTTGCTCTTATGTTAAACTCACTTCACGGCATAAAAGATGCCCTTTGATAATTTATTTGCCACTATAGCTCAGTAGGTAGAGCACGTCCTTGGTAAGGACGAGGTCACCGGTTCGAGCCCGGTTGGTGGCTCCAGTTAAGGCGGCGTAGCTCAGCTGGTCAGAGCACGCGGTTCATACCCGCGGTGTCCGGGGTTCGAGTCCCTGCGCCGCTACCAGCTTTCCTTATTGTCCAAAATCCCATTTATGACAAAAAACAATCTTATATGATCATTTCTGCCAGCATCTTCTAAAATATAAAGAAGGCTCAGAATACACCCCAAGAGAATAGTTTAAGATATTTTGTATAAATTACTTGCCGGCGAAAATTTGTTGGTTATTCGGCGCAGGGATGGGGAGAATTTTTTATGTGGAACATTATTCTACTGGGGTTGGTTAGTCTGTTCACCGACATCAGCAGTGAGATGGTTTACCCGCTGGTTCCACTTTATCTTATTAATTCATTAGGAGCTACCCCTGCTATAGTAGGAATCATAGAAGGCATTGCCGAAAGCCTGGCCAGTCTTTTGAAGGTTTTTTCAGGCGCTTTATCGGATAAGTCTCAAAAAAGGAAACCCCTTGCTATTCTTGGTTACATATTTTCAGGATTTTCCAAACTGCTCATGATCTTGGCGTTATCCTGGCAATGGGTGCTCTGGAGCCGTATCGGTGACCGTTTTGGCAAAGGTGTTCGGACAGCTCCCCGCGATGCTCTCATTGCAGAATCTGCAAATCCTAAGAAGATGGGCTATTCTTTTGGCCTTCATAGAATGCTCGATACTTTAGGCGCTGTAATAGGCGTTATGCTTGCGTATTTTTTATTTACTAACTTTAAGGGAGATTATAAATCTGTTTTCATTTGGGCTCTGGTTCCTGCGATTTTGGGTATGTTAATGTTATTTCCTGTAAGAGAGAAGAATGATAAAGATATAAACTTTAAAAAACAGCCATTATTTAATTGGTCTTCAATTAATCCTTGTTTAAAGAAATTTTTACTTGTTGTATTCCTATTCGCGCTTGGCAATTCTTCAAACCAGTTTCTATTGCTTCGTGCCAGTAACTTGGGCTTTAGTACCCAAAAAGTTATTTTGCTCTACCTCGTATTTAACATTGTGTATGCTTTGGTTGCTTTCCCGGCAGGCGCTTTTTCCGACCGAATCGGCAGGCGCAAACTCCTGGTTGCCGGCTACATCTTCTATGGTTTTGTTTATCTTGGTTTTGCTCTGGCATCGGAGGTATACCTGTGGCCTCTTTTCGGACTCTATGGTGTATATAATGCTGCTACCGAAGGGGTGGAAAAAGCGCTGGTTGCCGAGTTTGCTCCAGAAGAACAGAAAGCCACCCTGCTCGGTATGCATGCGACTCTGGTGGGTATAGGTCTTTTACCAGCTTCACTTATTGCCGGTCTTTTATGGAAATACTTTGGCGCAAGCGCTACCTTTTATTTTGGAGGAATGATGGGACTCCTGGCGGCATTTGGCCTGGCAATGGTTTTATCTGATGAAAAACCGAAAAATAGAATAATATAGAAGATGGTAAGGGATATCGATTTCCTTTAATCAAAACATGTACACGAATAAGTCTCGCTTGGTGCTGGTAGCAGTTAAAATATGGGGCTGAATATTGGTGAATACAGTTAAAATAATAATGTGCATAGGGCTGTTGTTCAGCCCTATAGCTGCTGTTATGTCGTTTGTGATATCATACGAAGAATATTCGCACCATTATTCAGATAAGAAAAAGCCTTTTCAAACTGCCATGAAATATGCCGTTGTGACACTTATAACATTTATATTAATGTCATTATTTGCAGCTATAATCCTTTCGCATGTTTAAATATGCAGTAATGCGTAGTGCGTATTCAAATGCTATAATAGAATCCTATAAGTAAAAGGAAAAAATAGACTGGAGATTGCCTGATGCTTTCCAAGATATCTTTTAAAATTGATTGTATGAAAAGTGTATTTTTAGACCCGCGAAAGGGATTTGATTTGACTGAAGAAAATATTCAAGTGCGTTATGATCCCCTGACCGGAAAGACAGGTCACTTTTCACATGTGGGTGAGATTAATGCACAGAAACTTGACCTGGATAAATATCAAGACCCATTAGTGAAAGGTTATTGCCCTTTTTGCGGTGAGCGGAAAACTCAAGCCACACCGAAGTTTGCGGAAGAATTAATTTCAAAAGGCCGGATGATGGAAGGGGAATCTTTGCTTGTTCCAAACCTGTTTCCTTATGATATATATAGCGCTGTAAATATAATGACCGATGATCACGTTGTCCCGCTGGACAAATTCAATAATAAAAGGTTAGTTGATTCTTTTTCAGTTGGAATTGAGTTTTTAAAAAGGGTCAAATCAAAGGACCCGTCTATACCCTTTCACCTGATGGCCTGGAACTATATGCCTCCCTCGGGCGGCGGCTTAGTTCACCCGCACCAGCAATACTTTGCCACGAAATACCCTGGCAATCTATTTTTGGATGAACTGAAAGCATCTAAATCATTTTTTGAACAATACCAGGTGGATTTTTGGCCTGAGCTTATCCAAGAGGAACAAAAAAGGGGGGAAAGGTATATAGGGAAGCTCGGAGACTCACACTGGCTTACTTCTTTTATTTCGCACGGTATTCTGGGAGAAGTATTATGTATTTTCCCCGGTGTTTTTTGCATTGAACAATTTACTGATCAAAACGTCAGCGAGCTTGTGTCCGGACTCCGCATAATTTTTGATTATTATATAAAAATGAATATATACAGCTTTAACGCATCGTTATTTTTCGGCCCGGGAGAACAGAAATATTTCCCTGCTCATTTTCGGATTGTTCCCAGGACCTTTCTGAATACAAGGGATTATGCGCCTGATCTGAACTTTTTTCAGGCAATTATGCAGGAACCGGTAAGTGTTGTCATGCCCGAAGACTTGTGTAGGGAATTAAAAGAAATCTTTTAGACAGCAGATAAGCGGTTACTGTCCAGAGGGTAGTCAAACAAAACTAATCGAAATCCACGAAAAAGGAGGGAATCGGAAACCGATTTCTTTTTTTACGGAGTGATAGTGTATTATAATGTCTCAAAAATATTTTAAAAAATTTGAGTTAAAAAGCAGGACTCCACATATTCAATGTCGAATATATAGGTTGTAGAATCTTCGGGGAGAATGTGTATGGAGTTACATACAAGACCTGAAATAACAGAAGATAGAGTGGAGCAGGTAAGGAATGTTATTGCCGAAAACCCCACATGGAATCGGACTATGATCTCAAAGCACATATGTAGGTTATGGGGTTGGCAGAGTCCAAACGGGCATTTGAAAGACGTTTCCTGCAGAGATATGTTACTATCTTCATTATGACCGGGCTATAGGCGAGAATATGAAATATATGATATACAGCAATGACGGAAGGTCTCTGTCCTGTCTTCTGTTCAGTTCCGCCGCATGGTCTTGCCGGGAGAGGGACAACTTTATCGGATGGGACAAATGTGAGAGGATGCGGAGTCTCAGCCTAATTACAAACAATTCCCGCTATTTAAT
>JBAZGB010000086.1:0-8252 GCA_041653135.1 Eubacteriales bacterium
GATATGTCCCTGGCTGACACCGAGTTTCTCTCCCAGAGATTCCTGGGTGTAGCCGTTCATGGCCAGCAGCGCTTTATAGGCTTGCGCCTCCTCGACGGGATCCAGGTCCTGACGCTGCAGGTTTTCGATGAGCATAATTTCCGCTTCCTGTTCGTCGGATATGTCATCCCTAACAATGCAGGGAACCTCTTTCAATCCTGCAATTGCGGCCGCTCTCCACCGACGTTCGCCGGCAATAATTCCGTATCCTGTGCCTACTTTTCGAACGACAAGCGGTTCCAAGATGCCAAATTCCCGTATACTGACAGCAAGTTCATCTATTTTGTCCTCGTCAAAGTTCTTGCGCGGGTTGCTTCCGCTTGGGACGATGTCATATAATCTGATATCTTGATACGTATTCACTCAGTTGGCACCTCCTTCAAAACATAATCCTTCTGGCGGAGTCCAGTTCCATAGGCCTTGGTGGCCTGTTTCCGGAATCGGCTCCGGTAATAATTGCACATCTTCTAGTAACCAGCCAAAGCGTCCCAGGCTAAAGTCGCCAAATGGCTTATCTGTGCCTATCTGCTTTTGTGTGAGATCGTCGGTGGGTATGCAGTCAACCAGCTTGCAGATAGCGATAACCGCTCCTCTCGGTAGGTGCTCCTCTTTTACCCCGCTCCATAACTCCCGGGAAAGATCCAAAGGTTTACCGACAAGCGGAGCAAGGCCGTTCTGTACGTGCCACATAGCCAACATAGAAGATAGTTCTAAGTTCCACTTTTTTGCTGCATGTATCGCCAATGGCCCCCTATAATTTGTTGACCATGATCTGGTTTCAATTTTCTTTGCCCCGACAGCCACCAAAGAAGCCCAGGGCTGCCACAAACTAATTGCTTTCATTCCTCCATCCTTCCCCTGCTACGTTGCCGGCGCAGTTCAAGAGTGGCTGCTTCCGCCGAATATAAACCTTCATAGCAATAGTCATCCAACCTGTCATAGTCAATCTCGTCAGGATTACCACCCCTCCGCCATATTTCATAGGTGACATCGCCGTAATATTCTCTTCGTTCCTTGTTCGGATCACGATTATTTCTCATATCATGATCGCCCTCCTAATCTTTTAATTTCCTAAAAAGGTATCTGTCTCTGTTGGCGACTCCTTAAAACTTCCTGGCAAAAGGAAATAATTTCATCTGAGACCTTTTTATCGAAAACAATCAGGGTATCTGCCTCCTTGGTTTTATTATTTTGGTCGTCATCTGTCATAAAACTAGGTTCCTCCTCCGGAGCCAGAGGATTTTTAATTATCCTAACAACCAGGTGGCCCCAGCTGTTGTAACTTAATTGAGAACTAATTCCGTCGATAATTTCCTTGTCGCTAAGTTGTCCTTCCCATCGCTTTATGATTTCGACCATCTTATCTTCGCCCTCCTAATCTTTTGATTTCCGCTAATTTTGAAATCCACCGCAGCGAGTAACCACGCCGCAGGGCTATTTGTTCTAAATCAATAATGTTTCTGGCTCGTCCAACTTCCTGGCGACGGCGCTTGCGCTCAACTTCGTCTATTTTAACGAGTTCGCCTTTCCGCTGCTCAGGCTCTGACCGTTCCCCGGGCTTGTAAACAAACCCGCACGAGGGACATACCTGTGCTGGCCGATGCGCTGCATAGCAAACCGGACACTGGCGCAGCGATATTTCCCGGGGCTCCTGTTTGGCTTTCTTCTTGCCTTGCAGATCCCAGGTTCTTTCCTCGTCCGGGAGGCCATGGCGATAGACGTTGCCGACGTGGTCAATAATAATAGCTACTTTGTCAGGATTGTTTTCGTCCGGCCGCATCGGTCGCATAGACTGCTGGATGTATAGCGTCAAAGACTGGGTAGGCCTTGCAAGTATAACAGCCTCCATGGCGGGAACATCGAACCCCTCACTGATTAGGTCCACATTGCAAAGCACCTTTATTTCCCCAGTTCGGAATTGATCTATGGCTGCCTTGCGAACTGCGCCGTGGGTTTCCCCGTCGATATGCTGTGCCGGAATCCCCGCCTGACGAAACATCTCGGCGGTATGCTCGGAATGAGCCCGGCCCACACAGTAGCAGATTGCCCTTTTGCCGTCAGCCAGCTTGCGGTATTGTTCAATTAAATCACCGATAATCTCAGACCTGTCCATTCTCAGGGCAATCTCATCTTTAACGTAATCGCCATATTTAACCCGCAGGCCTGATAAGTCAGCTTTGACGGGAGGAGCATAATATTTGAATGGTGACAGGTTACCCAAGTCAATCAGTTGTTTTGTCGATGGTCCCAGCACAAGAGATTCCGTTACACTGCCCAGTCCTTCACCGCTCATCCTGGCTGGCGTGGCGGTTAGGCCAATAATCTGGGCACTAGGATATGCATCTAGCAATTTCTTCCACGTGCTGGCTACTGCGTGATGGAATTCATCGTTTATAATCAGCCGTGGTTCTCTTATTTTGTCCAGCCGCCTTACAATAGTAAAAATACTACCGACCTGGATTAGTTCATCGCTCATCGGGCAACCTGGAGCAATGATGCCGTGCTGAATATTTAGTGCGGTGAATGTCGCGCTGCTCTGATCAATAAGTTCCTTGCGGTGAACTGTAAACAATACAGGATTGCCCCTGCTGGCAGCCTGTGCTGCCATCCAGGCCATGATTATGGTCTTCCCGGACCCGCACGGGGCGACGACACAGGTTTTGCGCCGCCCCTGGCGGAATTCACCACGAACACCCTCTATTAATAATTCCTGATACGGTCTAAGCTGAAACATTATTTTTCCTCTGTTATTGTTTTATAAGACTGATAGTTAATTCGGCTATTAAAAGAGATATGACTACTGACCTTCCACCTGCTTGAAACCCAAGTTTCCAGTTCCAACCTCCACCGAATCTACCCATAAATCCTTTACTGCTGCGAATACTGAAACTGATTTTCATTAATCGATTTTGCCATTTTTTATTGATTACGTAGTCAGGAATCCAGGGCATTTTAACTGAATCCTTTTTTATTCCCACCTATTCAGCCTCCTCCTTTTCGATTCTGGTGCCAATCCAGAGATCTGTTAGGCCTGAATATTCCAGGTTATAATTAGCTACTTGTACTCCCTTTTTGCTGAGCTTCGGCCAAAGAGCCTTTCCAGAAAGTTTCATCCTATGGCTCCTTGCCGATGATGGCCTCATGTTGTAATTTGTTTCATCCTTTTCACGGCAGACGGCAAAAACTAACTTGTCGCCCTGGACGCCTATGCGGATGGATTGGCCTTTCTTTAAGAATGTGTCGGAAGCAAGGCGGGAGAATGTTATTCCGTTCTTAGTGACGTAAGCTGTATATTTTTCTTCAACATTAGCGCTGGGATTGATCCAGTCAGTAGGCTCAACCGTAATGGCTGCAGGTGATTCTGTTGCTGATATGGAAAACGTCTCTTTTTCTCCCTTGAGGTCTGTAAATTCAGCTTTAGCGCAAACAGTTGGGATAATTGTGCCGCTTATCGGTTCGTCCTGCGCAAATATCTGTGCCTCCATTGCGGTCACAGCCTCTTCAAATTCTGGATTTACCACCAGCTGCTTCGGCTCCGCAGGTGTTTCTTTTTTTAGTCTGTTCGACAATTTGGTGCCGTACAGTCCCCAAGCGTGTTTTTGGTTGTAAAATTCCATATTCTTAAAGCCGTATTCTTGTATAACCTTTGTGTCAGTCCATCCCTGGTCCTTTAAGTTTAGGTATTCATCCTTGGTTATCTCTTTTTTTGGCATGGTTGGCTCCTCCTTGTTTTTCCAGTCACCGGGGTTAATTTGATACGACGCCATTAACCTGATCATGTGTGTCCAGGAAACCCCCAGTTCTTTCATCGCTATAGACCAGCTCTGGTTGCGGCGCAGGGCAGCAAGCAGTTCGTCATGGGAAACATTGATTTGTTTCTCCTGCCGTGGCCGCTGCATCGGTTTTAACGGCGGTCCGTATTTTCTTATGACTTCCTGTAGTTCCTCTTTGGTTAGTGTGTATGGGATTACTTCACCGTTTGCAGGCTCGTCCCGATCTAAGCCGAACCGGGGAGAGCCCATATGCCTGGGTGATATTTTTGTAACCATTGGCTTCACTTTGCTTTCTTAATCCATTTATCTTAAAAGGGAATATCGTTCCAGTTAATGCCGCCTTGTACTTGCGCCTGATTAGGAGGGCGCTGCGCTGCAGGTCCTTGACGGTTTCCAGCAGCCGACTGAGGGCCTTGGTAACCAGGGGGTTGTCCAGATCCTGCCGGCGGATACCCACCAGTTGGAGGCATAGGCGGTCCGCCATAACCTGGCTGCTGTCCGTACCCCTGCGGGCCATACCCTTGATACTGTGGCGGTGCAGTTGCGGGTGCCTGATACTGTTGTTGCTGCTGCGGAGGCGGCTCAATGAAAGAGAATCCGGTAACAATAATTTTCACGGTCGTCCTGGGTTGCTGATTCTGGTCAGTCCATTTCTCTTGCCGCAGCCGTCCCCAGACTAATAATCTATGGCCTTTCTGGCATGAATTAGCTATATTCTCAGCCTGCTTTTCCCATGCTGTGCACTCGAAAAAATCAGTTTCATTGTCTGCTCCATGCCGATGTACGGCAAGAGTAAAATCAACTACGGCCCTCCCCTGTGGTGTGTATCTTAGTTCGGGATCCCTCGTTAATCTTCCTAATACGCCAACATGATTCATGCTAATACCTCCTCTGTTGTAAATATTGAATGGCTTCGTTTGCAACTACTATCAATTCCGCTTCGCTTACTTGATCCGCAGACTTTTTAAATCGCTGCTCAAGATAGAAAGCAAGCTCCTGGGCGCCTCCCCAGCCAAGCTGGCCCCATTGTCTGCATATTTCTTGAAACAACGGGTTACTACCAATTCCCGGCAGCATCGGAGGTGGCATCGGGGGGCCACCCTGTGGGTTGTCCTGGCCGAGTTCATGATCTGTCCGTGGATCCGCTTCCGGATCATCGCCGGTTTCGATATTTAAGGCTGTAAGCCAGGCATATTTCAGGGCTGCAGTTTGGGCCTTTGACGTGGCCTTGTCTCCGGGGTCTGTGCCGGTACCCAGGCTCACAATATTAAGCACTTCGCCCGAATCCGCATCAATGATCATGAGCTTGCATTGTACCGTTACCAGCTGCCAGATTCCCCCGCGTGCAGTGGATTTTTCTTTCTCACTAATTAGTGAGAACTCGGGAATGCTGACTAAGTTATTGGCCACTAAAGCCGGGTTAATCTTTTCAAGAACAGCAGCTGCGGAAACGTATCTGTATTTCTGCTCCTTGTTTTCCGCGTCCTTTTGAACATAGGAGCAGGCTTGCATTACATGGACTAACTTTCCCGCTATATTTTTATTTTCCATAATTCACCTCATCGAATCCTGATATGGTATCCTTGATGCAGCTCCGTTCCAGGTATCTCAATACCCGCTTTGAGCTTTTCAAGAATTAATTTCTTGTCCAATACCGGCGCCGGAATCGGTAAGTACCAGAAGTCTTTCGGTATCTTGTTCTCGTCCAGCACCTTCACGCTGGCCGGAGATTTCTGCCTGGCAACTGTGCCGACATCTGTAAGGATTTTATCTTTGGCCATCTGCTCCATGTTTTGAAGCAGGTAATTTTTGAACCACTGTATTCTGTTATCTGTTGATCTGGCCTTATCGGCAAGCCGTTTTGCCTCGCTGGAGTATGCTTCAGACATCTTTTGCAGGGATAAAATCATTTTGGTGATGCCGCCAGCCTTAACCTCAATGCCGCCTTCAATAGCCTGCAGGGTATCCTCCAGTGTCTGCAGATCAACTTCTTCGTCGGAGTCCATGAGATTAAAAATTTTATTGAATGCGCCAGTTAGTTCATAAAGTTTCATATATTCCTCCAGGTTATTTATTTAGGTCTGCTTATAGAAAATAGCGAAGGCTGATGCCGCTGTAACCTTTTATTTCAAACACGGGGTTGTATGAGGGTGTCCGCATCCTGGGTACTTTCTTACCTCCCTGGCGGGAGCATTTGCCGCCCCAGTGAATCAGGCAGCGGTGTAGAAATTTGCATCTGAAGTTTTGACAGGAGAGTATGTTTGTGGCTTGAGCATTTGTCATCTAAGATCACCTCGCATCAGCATCCAAAGCAATGCTTGTCCTGCGGCTTCTTCTGGCGAATCCTCTTCCTCGTATATCGGGAATGCTGTAGTTTGAGTAGCTAAACAGCAATATTTATTTTTAAGCGGGTATAAATCCCACTTCCATCCTCGCTTCTCAATTTCCGCTAGGAGTTGGTCAAGGCGGGGCAACCAGGTGCTTTTTTCGAGAAGCATTTCTTTCAAGGTGGTTAATCGTCCGTTTGGAAATTCTTCATCGTAAATTTTTAAATGTTCAGTAGCGATTTTTGACTTATAACCTATTAACGCTTTGACAAAAACTTCAGGGCTATTGCCTAAATGAGAATATTCATCTCCTTCTTTCGGCTCCCAAAGTAACCCTGCGTCTTTCAACTTTTCAGTTAATTCCTGGCTTATCATTTGCTTCAAGCTCCTTGATAAAGATTTTCCGGGGCCGGGCTGCGTACCGGGCCCCGGGTATATAGTAGGGAGAGGAGATTAGGTTGTTTCCCGAATTAATGCTTGTCTATTTGCCTGGTATGTGTTATTTTTGAATTACCTTTTTATTGCGCCGCATTTTGGCGGCTGAATTGTAGCCATCTGAAAAGATGGTTATTTCTTTGCCGCTTCTTTTGAATACGGCATATAAATTTCTCTTGCCCTGGTTGCCATTCTTTCTGCTTTTCGCTTGGAATCTGTTCTTTTCCGATACACCTTTTTACCGCTTACCTGAACACGTACATCCCATGTTTTTGAAAATTTGTTCCATGATACGCCACGCAGTCCAGATATATTTCCTCGTTGCGCCCCTTTGCGATTTTGCTGATTACCTGATGCGCTTATTATTCTTAAGTTGCATTTTCTGTTGTCTAGAGTGTTATTGTTAATATGGTCAACGTGGTTTTTCATGCCAGAAGTATGATAATCTAATATGTGTCTATATAAAGCTACTGGTTTACCATTGATTCTCCCAAAAATATAATAACTTTGGTTTTTAGCCTTATATGCATACCAGAAACCAGAAATAGATTTAACCTTTTCTATGTCTTCCGCATCAATTATCACAAACAACAGTTTTTTGTCTCGGCTAGTCTTAACGTAAACAATTGCATGATCGCCCCTAATCCGATAATCATTTTTCACAGTTATAATCACCACCTTAATACGCATTTTTAGCGGCTCTTTTTTATTTTGGGCAACAGATTGCCATTACTGCCAACCAGGCCACTATACCCAGGCCAGTAGCAATGTAAAGCGGCACACACTTCTCTTCATTCCACCTGCGTCGGGGTTTTCTTAGCGGCTGGAGTGGGACGCTGTTGATCTTCTTAACGGCGTTATCCAATTAGTTAGCCTCCTTTCAATTCTGTAACCAAACTTTGCTGCTGCCAGTTCCGCTTCTGCCTGCGTCTTTGCGGTACCGCTGTGCATCTGCTTGCCGTCGTAATAGTCCCAGAAGAAGCGGAATCCTCTTTGTTGATTGACGTAAACCCTGTGGCATTGAAAAGCTGATTTACCCACTTGCTATTTCTCCTTACCTGGCCAGATATAATCCATTGCCCAGCTTGATTAACTGGCCCGGGAATACTTTGCGGATGAACCTGATCAAAGTGGTCCGCTTATCACCGTCGAAAAATTTGGGAGAGCCATTGCAAAGAACCGTTACTGATGCCATATTCGCTTCGTCTCCTCTCTATTAGATTTTTACGCCTACTTCCAGGATTTTCTTCCTTCCTGTCGAATATGGTAGATGTCCAGTCTCCAACCTCAAGGAAGGGAGGTGTAAAATTGACTGAATTAATTCGTAAGCATGTAGTTGATAATATTGTTGATGAATTTAAAGAGAAAGTAACTTCAGAGACAACGCCGCAAGAAATATTAGAAATCATCAAAAATATTGTTTACGAGTCTATTAACTCTATTGATGCAAATTTGTTATGGGATGTAGTTGAAGAAAAATTCAAGCGCGCATTGCATAGAGCTGGGATTAGACCTTAAGCTTTTCTAGTGCCGATATACGATCTTCGAATCCACATATTTTTCTTGCCATCCAGACAAATGGTCCCTCGGGGCCATAAATATCATCTTTTTTTGGTTCATTAAGGAGAGAATTTCCACATATAACTTCCGGTTTAATTTTTGGCCTAACTGCTTCCCT
>JBAZGB010000087.1:0-8140 GCA_041653135.1 Eubacteriales bacterium
CGTACGGTTAGATGAGGGTCTTCTGGTATTCTGAATACGGTCGGGCTAATGAGGCACTCCCAGAGGAAACGGGGAGAAACTGATAGGCTTGGCCTAAGTTCTTTATACCTGAGTCTACTCTACTTATCAATCTCGTAAATTTACTGCAATCCCATTTTCACCCCCCCCCCCGTAAAATTCAACGTTATCTTCGTGGGAGTGGTTTTTTCTCCTGCATGCGCCCTATTATTAATTTTTTCATCCAAAGCAGTATTCAAAGTGATGATATTCTTACCTGAATCCTTATTATAACAAGTTATCCATAGGTATCCTGCAAGTGCATAACTCATGTTAATTATATGAGGAGCAACGTGATCGTCAGTCATTATGTTTACGGCGCTGTAAATATCGTATGGAAAAAGGTTGGGAACGAGCAGAGATTTACATCTGCTAACCCGGCCTTCGTGAAATGCGTTTTCAGTGAACTTAGGCGTAGCGCTATTTTTAAGCTTACCACAAAACGGACAAAATTTCTTGATCCGGGGATCTTCATTACGAAAAGTGCCCTGTTCTTCCGGTAAGAGGATCGAAGCGCACCTGAATATTTCCCTCAGTTTCCTGAAAGTCCCGGCGGGGGTCAAGATAAGTACTCTTCATATGGGCAATGCGAAAAGAAATTTCTGAAAACATCACGAAACCCCCTTTTGGCTGATTGAAAACTCGTCCAGGGACTAAATGGCCTTTACTTCATAACAATCAAGGCATCGGCTGCACAAGCCCCTCTCCCCTCTTCAAATACTACCAGGGGGTTGATATCAAGTTCCGCTATCTGCGGAAAATCCACCACCAATTGTGACAACTTAAGGATAACATCCACAATTGCTCTTTTATCCACCGGCGGTTTTCCGCGCATACCGTCAAGAATGCTGTGGCCTTTTATTTCCCGCACCATTTCCCAGGCGTCATTCTCACAAACCGGCGCCACCCGCAGGGAAACGTCACCCAGTTGCTCAACTAGAGTTCCTCCCAGCCCAAACATCACCGTAGAACCAAAAACAGGATCATTACCAATCCCCACAATAATTTCGGTTCCCTCTTTTAGCATTTCCTGCACCAAAACACCTGTTATATTTGCCCCGGGTTTATATTGCCTGGCGTTGGCTAATATTTCCTTAAATGCCTCTTCTACTTGCCCGGCAGAAGCGAGATTTAGCTTAATCCCTCGTGCTTCTGTTTTATGCAAGATATCCTGTGAATCGATTTTTATGACCACCGGGTAGCCGAGTTGTTCGGCTGCTGACACAGCCTCCCAGGCAGTTGAAGCGCGTCTTTCCCTGGCAACCGGTATGCCGTAGGCCAGCAGGATTTCCTTGGCCTGCGACTCGGAAAGCCTGCCTCCGGGCGAATAGCCGGCCAGCATCTTCTCAACTTTTTCCTTTTCCAGAAAGCTAACCGGTCTGATTATCTCCTGCCTTGCAGAATTTACTTTAAAAGTGTAATCAACAACCTTTTTTATTGCCTTTACGGCAAAATCTAACCCTGCTATGACTGGAATACCATGTCTTTTGAGGTATACCATATGTTCCAGAGCAGCCCCGGTCATGCCCGCCATAACGATGGCAATTACCGGTTTGGAAGTAGAATTTTTTAATTGAATCAGTTGTTCCCATGTATGTTCCTCAATGTTTTTTGGTACCCAGTAAGAAAAAATAAGCATATCCACTCCAGGATCATCTGCTATAATTTCCGCACATGATTTAAAAAGGCTCTGCGAAACCAAATCCAGGCCGGTGGAATCAATTGGATTGACAACAGAAGCAAAGGAAGGCAACAATTTTGACATTTTCTGAAGAGTTTCTTCAGAAAAGGTAGCTACCTCCAGCCCTGCTTCAACGCATTTATCTGCCATAACTACTCCATGTCCACCTGAAGAAGCAAAAATCGCTACTTTTCCCCCCCGGAGAATTGTTTTTGTTTCTAAAAGAGTAAGTATGGCAAGCAACTCCTCAATACTCTCCGGACGAATGATACCTTTCTGCCGGAAAAAGGAAGAGTAAACCATATCAGAACCGGTTAAGGCACCGGTATGAGAAAGGGCAGCCCTGGAGGAAGCTTCATAACGTCCGGTTTTAAAAATAACTACCGGCTTTTTTGCTTCCCTTGCCATATCAGCAACCAAAGCAAGTTTTTTGCCATCCCTGATTCCTTCCATGTAACCTGCTATGATGCTGGTTTGCGGATCATCCACTGAAAAAGCAAGAAAATCGGAAAAATCAGATTCAGCCTCGTTGCCCGTACTGACATAATAAGAAAAACCCAAGCTTTGACTAACTGCCGTAACAGCCACGCTTAGCCCAAAACCACCGCTTTGAGTTAAGAAACATATATTTTTGGATGTCTGGGGAGAATTTACAGGAAAAATGCCAGAATAACTAAAAGCTGCCATCATGTTGTTATTGTAATTTATAATGCCCATGCAGTTAGGCCCGCAGATTCTTATTTTATGCTCGTTAACTAATTTTTTAAGCTCCTCTTGAAGCTTAATCCCTTCACCGCCTACTTCAGCAAATCCCGAGGAAAAAATTATCGCTCCCTTAACACTTTTGGCAATACATTCCTGGAGCACTTCCCTGACCAGGGAAACAGCAACGGCAATAACAGCCATATCAACCTGTTCCGGTATATCCAGCACTGTCGGATAGCACTGCAACCCCTTTATTTCCTTTTTCCGGTGGTTCACAGGAAATACCTTCCCCTGAAAGCCGTCCTCTAAAAAATGGGCCAAAACAATTCCACCCGGTTTGCTTAATTCCTCGGACGCTCCAATTACTGCAATTGAGGAAGGGTAAAAAAGAGGAATCAGACCTCTAGCCCTGGATCTCATCTTATTTCGCTCATTCAATTTGTATCTCCTCCTTGATAATTTCCCTCAAGGTTTCTCTTTTAATCCTTGAATGTCTTGGTATAATTACAATTTTATCATCTTATGCAAGGACTACTTTGAATCTCATCAAATATTTCCCCTACTTTAGAATGATAGTTGTATTATAACTTGTAACCCAAGAAACTTACAAGATGCCCTTGCCATAATAATTGTGATTTATTTTTTAAGAAAATGTCACCTATCACCAGTGCTGACGCATGAATGAAAAACACCACGCCAATTCAATGATTAGGGGCATGAGGAAGAAAATTTCGTTGCAAATAGGGGTGAACAACGCACAGGGCGTTATGCGATAATAGGGTGGGAGCGAATGATGAGAGGATGGCGATATCCTTGCGTTCATGGGACCCACCTTTTTGGATTGGTGATCATCTTTTTTCAGCAGAGGATTTGGCGTTGATCAAAGAAACTGTCCGGCAGTTCAAGCGGCTGAGTCGCCGGGAGTTGTTCGCCACGATTTGCGAGAACCTGCCCTGGAAAGCACCAAACGGCAAATTAAAATTGGAAGCCTGCCGTTTGTTCTTGGAACAGATGGAGGCTTTGGGTTTAATTGAACTACCTCTTAAAAAGAGGTCGCCCCAAAGAAATGTTCGGGAGGTGACGCCTTTACCCTGCATCCCCAGGGAAGGTCCGTTAAAACAGTACCTTCCAGTGACGGTTGAACCGGTACCGCTTCAGGAACAACCTCTTTGGAACGTGATAAGGGGGTTCAGGTCTTGTTTTTTGACCATAAAAATATTATTCTTTCTCCACGTCAGAGCAAAAATTACATTACTCCACTCTTAGCAGAACGGAATGAGTTATTGCAATTCATGCCTGGGCTGCCTATTTATGCCATTTGTTTTTTTGTATTTTGCAATTGGCTCTTGAATGTAAAGAGTTGTTTCTACGCCAATATCGTCATCCCGCTGGGCTATGAGGTCAATCACCCCATCGCGCGTCAAAGGCGTGGTTTCCACTTTCTATTTCTTTTGTTCCAAGAGCTTTTTCATATTTTCTTCAAATTCCACGCCACTCATTTCTGCATAGTTTCCTTGAATTCTGATTTCCGTTTTGATAATTTCAAGCGTTCCGGAGGAATTAGTCCAAACAAGCCGAAAAGTTCTTCGCTTGACAGTTTTGACCTTAGATCGATTGAAACGCTGTCAACCAATTCATCAAAAAGCAATTGCTTTTTCTTTAAAATTTGCTCAATCCGTTCCTCAATCGTATCTTCGATAATATATTCATAAACATTAACAGGGAAAGTTTGGCCGAGACGGTGGGCTCTGTCCTCAGCCTGATGTTCAACGGCAGGATTCCACCAGCGGTCAAAATGAAAAACATATGAAGCATCCTGTAAATTTAGCCCTTGTCCGCCGGCGCGGAGGGAAAGAATGAGAGCCTTGTGATCTCGATTCTCTTTGAATGCTTTAATGATCATGTCTCGACGCAATTGTGAAAGATCACCGGTGTACAGCAGGGGATTAAAGTCTTTAAGTTTTGATGCTATAGCATTTGCTCCATAAGTTGAATCCGTGAATTGGGAAAAGATCAGGGCCCGATGTTCCTCGGATACGAGAGTACCCAATCTTTCCAGGAGATCGTCAAACTTGACCGATCTTCCTGTAGATGGACAAAAATTGCATATCTGTTTCAATCTCATAATAAGTTCGAGAATGTTTTCTATTCTAACAGACTCCCCACTTTCCTTTAGCTTGATGACACCTTCTTTTTCAGCACGCTTATAGTATTCACGCTGTCGCCCATTCATTGTTAAAGATATCTGGTTGATAATTTTGGGTGGAAGCTGTGGGAGCACATCTTGTTTCTTCCGGCGAAGCTGTAAACTTTTATGTTTTTCTTGGAGTTCAAAACCCGGTTTGAGTCTCGGCGGTGTTTCACCTTCTTTAATGGCCGTTACAAATTCGAGAACAGATGCGAGATCATCCTCCCGGTTTTCGAGTGGTGTGCCCGTGAGGACCCAAGCCCGCTGTCGGTGAAGAAGTTTACATTTACGACTGATCTCCGCGTCACGATTCTTAATTTTCTGAGCTTCATCAAGGATGACCACATCCCATACCCGGCGACGGGGAGGTGATTGAGTGTGGTCGGTACAATCAGACCGGAAGGTTTCATAACTCGTAAGGTAAATATGGGCAGGTGTAACCCATTGCCATGTTCGTTCTGCCGTTGTACCACGAATAGTGGAGATACGTAATTCCGGAGCCCAATAGTGGATTTCTTTTCGCCACTGACCAACAAGGCTCGCTGGAATAATCAGTAGACAAGACTCAATGCGGCGTTGAAGAAAAAGGATTCGCAGGGCGCCTATAGCCTGAATTGTCTTTCCGAGTCCCATATCATCTGCAAGCAACAAGGCATCGCTTGAAAGCAGGGTTTTTATTCCTTCTATCTGATAATCGAACAAGGTTTCCGGCCATTCCAACGGGCCGTTTCTTGATAGTAAAACTTCAGTTGGTGGTTGAAGCAAATAAGCTAACCGCTTGGCAAGAGGGATTTCTGGTTCAGCCTTATTGTTATCGATATCTTGTGAAGGTTGCAAAGCCAAGTCTGATCGTATCGGTTTTGACGATTTTGCCCCGGGAATACCTTCTTTCAACATGATACCGGCAAGTCCAACACTACCGCATACACAATCACCAGATTGTGCCTGACCGGAAATAAGATTATCTGGTGTATTTAAGGTACATGGAATCATTAATGAAACGGGTGACGACAAAGAATTATCATCCGGTGTTGATAAATCTTGAGGAACAGATAGGATTACCGATGGTACAGACAGCCCCTGGGGGATATCCTCGCTAAGCTTAACAGGCCGCCGAAAAAAACCAAACCAGCGCACTCTTGGAACATCTCCAATATGATGATCTTTCCACCAGATCGCATCCGTGGTCATCATTATTCCCCTTTATCCGGATACACCTCCCGGAGTCCAATTAATGCCCGCTCGAAGGGCTCTGTGAGTAAGCCCCGCCCTAACAATTCATGTAAAAGCTTCCATTCGATCGAATCTTCAGGAGGTTTTCCCGGATACCAAAAAAGATTCAGGGGTTCTTCCGCTTCTATCCTGTCCTGGATTTCGGTTGCCGAATAAGGAAAGGCCTTAATTGCCGGCGCAATCCGGCAGACTGGAATCGACAATTGAATATCCTGACAGAAAAGTTCGCTGCCGACCTCTTCAGCGAGACAGAGCATCAGGCGCGGTATTTTGGGACATAAGGGAAAGAGCGATGTGGTTATTTTTTTTACCGCATGGCGTCGAATATCCGCTTGTCGCCAAAGAAAGGTGTGTGGAGTCTCTATGCGGTTATACGTAAATTCTACCGGTTCACCGCGTGCATTGATCAGAAAGAGTGCAGCCAGATAGCCAGATCCTTCCTGTGCAGGTTGAATCGTGAGATAACCGGCTATTCCATAATCGTTTAATTCGTCAGCATCACGATAAGGAATCGGCATTTCAATTGACCTCCTGAATGTCTAAGCTTAGTTATAGTTGTTGCTATCCGATCCGCCCTCTGTTTCAACCTCTAAATTCTTATCCTCGGTATAGTTTGGTTCAAGTCCCCCAACTTCTATTTTCGGAATATAGCCGGGATCAAGCCGTTTGAGATCCCATTCCGGGGAAGCACGGGGGACGTTCTTTTTGCTTCCTTCGCATGGAAGCGATTCGTTTAGGATGCTGTAATTGTTCAAATACAACCGTCCCATTGATAATCCCAACCTAAAGTCACGCTTGATTAAGGAGCATAACGTGGTCATTACTGACCCCTATGGCTCACCTATTCCAAGCTCAGAGGGCGATACCACCCTAACACCCTTTAAATTATTCTCTTCAATTATTTTTTTTACTTTTTCTGTTATCAGAATATACTTATAATATTCAGTAATTGTGAAGAAATCATTTCCATCCCAGTGTGCTTCGTCAACAATAATACCTACACCTTTCTTAATCGGTGTATACCTTGTTAAACCACAGTACTCGCAATAAAGTTTCAAGTTCAAGCCGGAATCAGGATGTGCTCTCCCAGCGCTGCCAGTTATAATAAGCTCCCAAAGGTTAAAAACAAGCTTCTTATTGCATACCTTAACAGGATGCAACTCGTAACCTCTTAGATTGTGTGCCTTAAAAATTTCAGCAACTCTATCGGTTATTAGCCAATCACTATATACCGTTGAAACAAAATCTCCCATTTTAGGCTTCTTTATATCAATCCAAAGGTTAATATTTATATCTCGTTCTCCTCGTTGATGCCCTGGGTATTTTGGGCATTTGATTGAAATAAATGGATCGAAATCATCGCTTTCACTATACCAAACGTCGGGATATCTATCATCTCTCCTTAATACATAGAACATAGTATGCCCTCCTATTTTAAGCCAGAAGCTTTTTGCATTTTATCTAATTGATCAAGTATCTCCGGCTTGGTTGCATTTGGATTTTGCTCGAAGAAATCAGACCATTGCTTGTTCCAATTATTTGTACCTGTATGCAAACCATCGGGTTTAAGTGTATGGTCAGCTTTATCCAAAGGTATCTTGTAATCTTCAATATTCAGTCCCGCTTTTTTGAACTGTTGTTTAAACTGCTTTGGTAACAGATGGTGCTGTTCAATGATTTTGCTCTTACCCGCACCTTTAACCAAAGCAACTACTTCGTCAGTATTCTTTAATGCTCCAACTACTGGTACAAATCCCAAAACATCCAAGCCTGTTTGTCCTGCATGCTTCCATGACCATTCCCAATGTTGAAAATCATAAAAAGTGTCTCTAGCATCTGCCGGGAAGTCTAATTCAAAAATCCCTAAAACAACTTGGCCAGTTGTTCCCAAAGGGGTAACTTTATCAGTATAATTGCCTTTGTATATTTGTTCTCCAGAATCTTTAAGCCACTCAGGAATGTGTCCTGTCGGGTCTACGAAATTTACCGGGTTATTGTTGCAGTACGTATAAAGGTTTTGTGTCCAGGGCTGGTAGATATCGCCTTCATATGTATCCCTTGATATAAACCGCCCTATAGTTGGATTATAGAACCGTGCGCCCATCTGGTAAAGACCGGGGCCGGAAAAATAAGCTGCGCCTGTGAAAGTAAAGCGGGTGGCGCCACCTCCGGCGGTAATGCTTCCGAATTCGTCATATGCTTGATATGTAAATTTTGCGTTTGTTTTGCCGAAAGTCAAGACGGTTGAGCCCAGGTTGTCTGTAAAGATGTAATAT
>JBAZGB010000088.1:0-8128 GCA_041653135.1 Eubacteriales bacterium
CGGCAGTCGAGATTAACAGCGCAGGTATTTGTGCCACCAGTCCGTCCCCTACTGTAAGCAAAGTAAATTTTTTTACTGCTTCATCGATCGGCAGACTCATCTGAAGTACTCCGATAATCAGTCCGCCTATCAGATTTACGAGGATAATAATTATACCGGCTATTGCATCCCCCCTGACAAATTTACTTGCACCGTCCATTGCCCCAAAAAAATCTGCTTCCTGTTGGATATGTTTTCTGCGGCTCCTGGCTTCTTCTTCAGTGATTAATCCCGCGTTGAAATCGGCGTCAATTCCCATTTGTTTACCCGGCATTGCATCCAATGTAAAACGTGCGCCTACTTCCGCAATCCTTGTAGTCCCGCTTGTTATTACTACGAACTGAATTACTGTTATAATTATGAATATAATAATGCCGACTACGTAATTTCCTCCGACTACAAAGTGCCCGAAGGTATCTATTACATGTCCGGCTTCAGCCCGGGTTAAGATTAACCTCGTTGAAGATATGTTTAAAGCAAGCCGGTAAATCGTAGTAACCAAAAGCAGGGTTGGGAAAATTGAAAACTGCAGGGGTTCCAGTGTAAACATGGTTATTAGAATAACTACCATTGCCAGGGTCAGGCTAAGGGATAGTAAAAGATCAAGGAAAAATGGCGATAAAGGAATAATAATCAAAAGCATAATAAAGATTACCGCTGCAGCTACGATTAGATCTCCATTTTTTCTTACGCTCAGGTTATTTCTGACTGTTGTCGAAAAGTTCTGTGGTATTTTAATAACCCCCCCCGGCCGCTTGAACTAAGCGGTCTTACCCCTTAAACGGTAGACATGAGCTATTATTTCAGCAACTATCTGATACAAGGCTGCGGGAATTTTTTCTCCAATTTCCACCTTGTAGTAAAGAAATTTCGCCAATTCTTTATTTTCAACCAGGGGAACATTATTTTCCCTGGCTATTTTCTTAATCTGCAAGGCAATATCACCAGCGCCTTTAGCAGTAACTTCCGGAGCATCCATTTCCTTGTCTTTATATAGCAGGGCAACCGCAAAATGGGTCGGGTTAGTAATTACTACTGTGGCTCTTGGTACTTCCTGCTGAATGCGGTTAAAGGCAATTTGTCTCTGCCTGCGCCTGATTTGGGATTTAATTAAAGGATCTCCTTCAGTTTGGCGCATCTCTTCCTTAATTTCCTGCTTGGACATGCGCATACTTTTCTGGTACTGGAATCGCTGATAAACATAATCAATGATTGCAAGGATAAAATAAATTAACCCTCCATACAGCAAAATTAATGTTCCGAAGCTTGCTATAGTCATTACTGTCTCACGGATTCCGCAACGAAACAATTCAATCAAACCAGGCAGTTGGTTTCTTACCAGCCGGTAGGTTACAAAACCTATTACAGCTATCTTCAGCAATGTCTTGGCTAACTCGAAAAAACTCCTGGAAGAAAAAATCTTCTGAAAACCATTAAAGGGATTCAGCCGTTCGGTTTTGGGCGACAAAACGCCTGGCGCAAAGAGAAAACCCACCTGTAACAAGTTAGCTCCAACAGCAATTATCAAAGGAACAGCCAGGTAAGGCAGTAAAACATAAAAAGCCTGCAGGGATATGCGTATGAAAAACTGTATAAAATCAGTCCCGTCACCCTGCGTACTGAGTACATGCTCAAAAAAACCAGCTAAAAAACCTGACATATTATTTAAAAACAAGCCCCTCGTTAACCAAATAAAAGAAGCCATGAAAAGAAAAATTAAAGCAGCGTTCAAATCGGCGCTTTTGGCCACCTGACCTGACTGCCTGGCCTCCTGTAGTTTATGAGGTGTCGCTTTTTCGGTTTTATCCTGTGCGTCAGACATCCTTATTGGCTCCTAAAAACATAAGAGAAATTATCCACCCAATAATAAATTCATATTTTTTTCCATCAACAAAAACACATTAGCTAAAGGAGATGCCAAAAGAGGTATCAGAATAATAAGAACAAACAGTCCTGCAAGTATTTTGATGGGAAAGCCCAGCAAAAAGACATTGACCTGAGGAGCTGCTTTTGCTACCAAGCCAAGAGACAAATCGATGATAATTAATACAGCCAGAAGGGGGGCGCTGATCTGCACCGCAAGCAGGCACATTACCGCAGCCGCTTTAGCTGCAACAAATCCTGCCTTACTGGCAAAGCTAAAACTCCCGGCCATTATGGGGAAAAGCCTGTAGCTTTGCACAAGAGCGTTGATTAAGAGGTGGTGCCCATCAATGCTTAAGAAGAAAACCAGCCCCAAAAGATTCATAAACTGCCCCATAATTGTTACCTGAGTTCCTGTCATGGGGTCAACTGTATTAGCCATGCTAAAGCCCATTTGGAAATCCATATATTGTCCGGCATTCCGTATACTGTTAAAAATCATATTGACCAGGATTCCCAGCAACAAACCCAATCCTGCTTCCCTGGTCAGCGCAAGAACAAAGCCTAAAAGACCTCCCGACACTTCCTGATGCATATTGGGAAAAGCAAGATAAACAATGATTGACAGGCAAAAACCAAACCCTATCTTTGCCAAAGCCGGAATATTTGGCATGGCGAAAAAAGGCGAGGCAGCCAGAAATGAAAACGTTCTGGCAAAAACAAGCAAAAAAATTGTCATACTTGTGAAATCCATAACGATTCTCCCTAATGCATCAGCAACGGCCACTGGCTGTATAGTTCTATCGTATAAGTGGTCAGCATGTGCATAATCCAGGGCAACAAAGCAACAATTGCTAAAAAAGTAACAACAAGTTTTGGTACAAATGTTAATGTTTGCTCCTGAATCTGTGTTGCCGCCTGGAAAATACTTACCGCCAAACCGACTGCCAGGCCCACTCCCAGGATGGGTAAAGTGATCAGCAATATTATCCAGATAGCGTGGCGTGAAACTCCCAAAACGAATGCGTCAGTCAAAGAAACACCTGCTTTTAGTTAATGAAAGGTTTCCATTAAAGATTTGATGACCAGGTACCAACCATCGATTAATACAAACAACAGCAGCTTAAAAGGCAGAGAAATCATAATTGGCGGCAGCATAAACATACCCATTGACATAAGTATACTGGCCACTACCATGTCGATAATCAGAAAAGGAAGATAAAGCAAGAAACCTATTTGAAAAGCGGTTTTCAGTTCACTTATAATAAATGATGGAATAACTACCTGCATTGGGGCCGTTTGCGGATTATTGAGCCTTTGGATTTTTGAAAGACTTACAAACAGGGCAAGATCCTTTTCCCTTGTTTGTTTGAGCATAAAGGAGCGTAAAGGCGCCTGGGCAGCATTAACAGCCTGTTCCTGACTGATTGTATTGGCTAAATAGGGTTTTATTGCCTGACGATCTATTTCGTTGTAAACGGGATTCATAACGAATATTGTCAGGAACAGCGCCAACCCGATTATAATCTGGTTCGAGGGAATTTGCATCGTACCCAGGGCGCTGCGTAAAATCGACAAGACTACGATAATCCGTGTAAAAGAGGTTAACATGACTAAAAATGCCGGCAAAAGGGAAAGCATGGTCAGTAAAACAAGCAGTTTTACAGTATCCATTGTTTGCTGCGGTGTTGAAGATTGTCCAACCTGAATATTAAGATTGGGAACAGGAACAGGTTGGGCTAAGGCATAATCAGGCAGGAAGCAAAAAAAGCAAACTGCCAAACCGCAGAAAAGCAGATTTAAAAACAATCTCCTGTTTCGACTGTCCAAATTAATTTTCCCTCTCGACACTTATGATGCTTTCTTCGTAAAAAAGCGTTTTAACAGTGTGTTCCCTAACAGACGTGAATAAGCAAGAGGTTGATTTTTTCTTTCATCATCGCTCAGGTTATACTTCAGGGTTTCCGGTCTGCCTGCCAGATTTTTCATCCCGCCGATTTGCCCGTTGGAAGAGGTGAGTAAAAAGTATTCTTCGCCAACCTGGACTAAGATCAACAATGTTTTCGGCCCAAGATAAAGCTGTTCAATAATTTTCATATAGCTGGTCTGGCCGGACGGTGTATATATTTTTGACAAACCAAAACGGATAGACAGATAAGCCAGGGACAAAATAAAAACCAGGGTAACGACTATTTTTATAACGGTCAGGAAGAATTCTCCCTCATTCAAAGAATTTACAGCTCCTCGGAATCTTTGTTTGGATCCGGGTAAATTGAACTGACTCTTATTGCAAAAACTTCTCCGATTACAAGGACTTCTCCCTTGGCAAACTTCTGGTTGTTAATGTAAAGATCTATTTGTTCTCCAACAATTTTGTTTAAAATAATCAACTTGCCTTTTTTAAAAGCTAGGATTTCAGAGCCCTTTAAGGTTGTCTGACCAAGTTGCGCAGTAATTATTACCTTAACATCAAACAAATGCTTTAGACTGACCTTAATCCTGGATGCGTTGGTAGAATGTTTGAGTTCAGGAAATTTAATTTTTTTTACAGTAATACTGTCTTCTTTTAGACCTTTCAGAAAATCTTTAATTTCTTCCTCATTCATAACTGCACAAGTACCTTTTTTTTATTGAACCAGCAACTCTGTAAAAAAAACACCGCTAATTTGCCCTGCGGTCAACTTGGTATTGATTGCCTGCCGCAGATTTTCCTTCAAGGCTTTGGATGCCGGGTCGCTTTGGATTTCTTTCGCACTTTTTTCCCGAAGAGATTCAATCAATGTGTCGCTTAGAACATAATTTTTCTCTTCAAGTTCCTGCGCCAGCTTTTTATTGCTTTTAGAAAAAACTAGCACGCAGGATACCCGTACAAAATGCTTTTCACCGCCGGACAAATTAACAACCAACGATGGTAGTGTGACTATTTCTTCATCATTTTTTTCCGATTTATTTTCCGAATTTTTCTTATCTTGTTTGTGAAAATGCGCCAGGCCTGCAATCTTGCTTTTCATGCCCTGGTTAAAATAGATGTATGCTGCACTGCCGGCTATTAAAGAAAGGACCAGGCCCGCGGCTATGAACAGCTTAATCTTCGGAGGTTTCTGTTTTCTCTCTTCCTTAGTTGTTTCCCTTTCATCCTGTTCTTTTTTGCGGCGGGCCATTTTCTTTACCCCTTAAAATATTTATTAGCGCTTCAAATCAATGACGGTTTGCATCATTTCATCAGAAGTGGTAATTATACGGGCATTTGCCTGATAACCCCTCTGGGTGGTGATTAGATTGGCAAACTCGTTGGTTAAATCAACATTTGACATTTCCAAATAACCCGACTGAATTATACCCTGGCCTCCTTCACCGCCTGGAGCGCCCGGATTTATAGGTGTGGCAAAGTTAGTAAAACCACCGGTAGTTATAGTAGGAACATAGCTATTGCTACCACATTTTACCATGCTTTCCGGGTTAATGATATTGGCTATACCGACAGTTCCCAGCTCCTCCATAGTCCCATCGGAGTTCAAAACACTTATTGCGCCGTCGTTTCCGATACTTATTATCTGCTGGCCAGATGCTATATCCAATGCCGGTATTTCAGCGCCGCTGTCGTCGAGAACCCTGCAACCCTCCAAACTTGTCAGATAACCTTCCTTATCAAGAGTAAAATTGCCATCACGAGTATAAGTGATATTATTCGTTGCCGGGTCTTTGAGCATAAAAAACCCGTTTCCTTCGATTGCTAAATCAAGAACCCTGCTTGTTACCTGCATCCCGCCCTGGCTGAATATATTCTGAACACTCCCTATTGTTACCCCTGTTCCGACTTGCGAAGGATATATATAAGGCGGGGTATCAGTCCCGGCAGCATACTTTAACTGCTGGCTGAAAAGGTCCTTGAAGCACGCCCTGGCTGCCTTGAAACCGTACGTACTTGCATTGCTTATATTGTTGCCGATAACATCCATACAAATCTGTTGGTTGCGCATACCGGATACACCTGAGTAAAGTGATCTAATCATATTATTTGACCTCCTTTAATGACCTTATTAATCGGTTGTCTCATTCGTTCAACAACCTCCCGGCCCCCTAAAAAGGTCCGGCCGTTAAACCTATTTAATAATAACCGCTCCGTCGATATTGGTAAAAACATGGTTGGCCATTGCGTCTTTGTCCAAAGCAGTAACAATTGTACGGTTTGTTATACTGGTCACAAGGGCCAGATCATTATATAACAGCAGTGAATCGCGCACCCCCTTTGCCTGAGCCTGGTTTACAGCATTTTCTATTTTAGACCAGTCTGATTCTTTAAGGTTAATATTTCTCTGCTCCATACGCATTTGAGCATGTGCGGAAATTTTTACTCTGTCCTGTTGAATTTTATCGTATAAAACAGACTGGAATGAAACAGATTGTGTTCGCCCCGAAACCTGCGGCCCGGACTTTCCTTCAGGTAAATAAGCTGGTCCATCAACTTTATTTACCCCAAGTTAACACCTCCTTCATTATTCAGTTACTTCAACAACATTTGATAATGGATAAGTCTCCTCTTCTATTACTAAACTTGCCACGCCACCTTGAAACGTTATTTTACTTACTGCTCCTTCAATAATATCACCGTTTATATCTTGAACTTTTACCTGGTGGCCTACTAAAGATACAGCCTGTGTGTATGCCTGGCTCTGCACCAAACTATTTATTTGGTCATTCAGGTTGATCATCTGTTCAAGCTGGGTTACCTGGGCCAACTGAGTAAGGAAGGCCCCGCTGTCCTGGGGATTGAAAGGGTCCTGATTGACCATTTGAGCAACCATTAGTTTCAAAAAGGAATCCTTGTCCAGAATACTTTTTGTCGATTGACTTCCCTGTGTCTGTTGGGTATTTTCAGCGGTAACTGATGATACTGACATATATATCTTCTCCTAAACCCAATAGTTAACTGACCTTGCTTCCCCCTGGCCGTTTAGACCATTTTCAAATGTTTGCTGGGTTCCACCAACAGAATCATCTGACAGCCGAATCAATGAATTATTAAAATAGTTCCACCCCCCTTGCGCATGATTGTCCTTTCCCTGACCCTGTCCCTGACTCAAAAAGACCAGTGTTTCATTCGTGGAACCAGACAACTGTGAAATTGACTGTTTCAGCTGGGGCATTGAAATCTCCAGAATTTCTTTTGAGTCAGAGCTGGAAGCAATAAAGTGAATTACGAGTTTGTCCTTGATTTCTTTAACTTTTATTGTTAAAGGACCGAGATTTTCGGGAATCAGGTTAATCCTGATCAGTTTTTCCCTGGACCCGGAAGACCGCAAAGCTGAAAGCACGACTGAGGGCAGTTCAGCTATGGGAACCTGCTGATAGGTCACGACTGATTCCTGTTTGGAAGCTGCGCTCCCTGGAATGCCAGTAGATTTAGACAAAGAACCGACGAGGTTTTGCAGTAAGTCAGACTGCCTTTGCAGGCCAGTCACCTTCTCATCCCCATCAGAAACTTCTAACAATTGGAGAACCCTGTCCTTGTCCGGAGTATAGTTTGTTGATATTTCAGGGTTTTTTAGAAAAGAGGGCATCCAGGTGTCTGTCCGGACCGATTCAATATACCCAGTATTGTTGCTTTTATTACCCTCATGTCCACTTCCCTGCGCAATTATCCCTTCTGGATATTGCTCAGTCTTAAATTTTGCTGTTCCTTTCCGGCTAAGACCAAAAGGAGCAACTTCTAAAGAAATAAAGTCTTCGACAATACTTTGCAGCCTGTCTATTTTGCCCTGAGCTTGATAGTCAGCCCGCGGTTGATCCGGTGTTGATTCCAATAGCTCTTCCGGAACAGAATCAGAACCCGCTGCGCTTATTAAGCTTGGTGCTTTGTCTGTTCTTTGCTTGATAGTCAACCGATTAGTATCTTCTACCGGGCCGGCAAAACTTTGAACTGCTCCGGATTCTTTCGGCGTACTTGCGCTTGTTTCATATCCGGTAGTCTTTAGATTGCCCGGGTTCTCAGCTTTAACCTGCAGTCTGTCTGTTTTGCCCTGAGCTTGATAGTCAGCCCGCGGTTGATCCGGTGTTGATTCCAATAGCTCTTCCGGAACAGAATCAGAACCCGCTGCACTTATTAAGCTTGGTGCTTTGTCTGTTCTTTGCTTGATAGTCAACCGATTAGTATCTTCTACCGGGCCGGCAAAACTTTGAACTGCTCCGGATTCTTTCGGCGTACTTGCGCTTGTTTCATATCCGG
>JBAZGB010000089.1:0-8053 GCA_041653135.1 Eubacteriales bacterium
CGGTGGCCGTTGTTCTCGCCCCTACGAATACATGACCGCTGGTTCTCCGTTCAATGCTCACCTATTTGGGGCCGAGCATCTCATGGTAGAGGATGAAGCACCATCTACCGATCTACGCGCTCGCCGCGCATTCGGCGCACAAATCAAGTCAACCACCGTCAACCTCGAAGCCCAATGTCACGCCAAGGGACAAACCCCAATCATGTTACGCCCATTTTGGCGTCTATCCATCACCCTGAACGACGAACCGGAAAACCTAATGGTTCTACCGCCGATGGATGAGAGTATATTTGATAAGATTATCCTATTCAAATCTAACTATCAAGAGATGCCTATGCCAACTGCATCCCCCGGCGACCGCCAAGCGTTTTGGTCAAAACTATTAGCAGAATTGCCAGCATTTCTATATTATTTGACTAATTGGACTATTCCATCTGAAATGGTGTCTCAACGGTTTGGGGTTACTCACTATCACCACCCCGAAATAATGGAAGCACTCAACGAATTAGCACCTGAACATCGCCTTCTTAGCCTAATTGATGGATATCTTCTCACCGGATTAACCGCTGATTGGTCTGGAACCAGCGAACAACTCGAACGCGCCCTCACAGACTCCGATTCTAAGTGCCGTAGCGAAGCAAGTCGCCTATTTTCTTTCAACACCGCTTGCGGCACTTATTTGGGTCGCCTCGCCAAACGGTTTCCCACCCGTTTTGACCACCAAAGGGACGGCACGTCCCGAACGTGGGTCATATCGGCGGATAAACAACTTTCATAAGTCCTTGATAAATGTCAGCCTACCACCATATTTCTATATCTATATATACTTCTCTTTTATATATGAAGTGGAGAATATGGTGGTTGGTTGACAAAAATCAACGACTTACAACAAAGTGGGGCCAAAGTACACCCAAATGTCACCCTCTGCCCTATTTGGAGTTTTTTTCACCCAAAACAAACAAACTTTTTGCTATTCATCCCTATTCAAAATCACCAAAAAAAATTAGCCTCACTGAACCATATAACGACCATGTAGATGCCCTAAAACCAATTTGGTGTACCAAAACAGATCAAAGTACCTTCTGGTGGTTATTGCCGATTGTCGGGCATACAAACGCTGTTCTTGGGCATCCTGTGAGATTGTGAGCGATGATAGTAACTTTCGTAGAAACCCTAACCGAATGCAGAGGACATGCAATACTTACGTACACACCCACCGGCACTGGGCAAACGGGCTGGGCAGTCCCCTGCCATCTATACTCTGCACGCGATCACAGCGCCCAGGTTACCGCGTTTTGCGTGTGCCTACAACGATTTACTTGCATAATAATTTGTCGTAAGTCGTATGTTTAGTTGTAATGTATTGATAGTCAACTACTTATTTTTTGAAATTAGTAGACATAAGTAGGGTTATGCGTCGTGATGTGATATAATTCCGGTAAACATTGATTGCGATGGGGGTAAATACAAACTCAATAACTAAGTGTCTACTATCTTACACGCGCAAGCGCAACCGACACAATGCAAGCAACCATGACGCATTATATAACGATCTTGCTATATTGTCAAGGGTCGGATCAAAACCAGCCACGAAAGGTCAGAATAAACCAGCCATCATAGCTGCCTAATCCGGTTTCGCTAAATCGTTGTTATTTATTAATTACAAAGCAATTATGGCATAACAAGACAATCTCAAAGCTGCTTATTAGTGGCCTGGTCAATTCGACCCTCAGTGGCTGGTTTTAAGTGACCCTTGACACTATATATCTGTACTGATCCGGACATGATACGCGCATGTTGTCAACATTATTCCGTTGCACATTTGACAATCTGATTCTCATATTCGCAAAGTTGGCGGTATTATTTTCGTGCCAACGTCAGAATTGAGAGACGCTAAAATATATTTTATATTTATTTTATTGCGTATTTATCAAGGCCTGTCTACTCCAAAGCCTCTTTTTGCTTTTTTGTTTTGAGAATTGTGGGCGAATGTTGGCACGGGTGGCAAGGTTCTTGCTTTATATACTTGCATGAAGATTAAATGCTATACTGATAAAGAAGTTGAAACCAGAATGTGTAATCTAAGCATAGAACATGGCGGAGCTTGGATTGCCTGTGCGTTGCCATTCAGCCAGCCCGGAGATGAAGTTAATTTTATCAGATACTCCAGTCCTTGCAAGGTGCCGGATGAACATTATGATAGAACGCACAACCGGATTGCATACAAGGGCCAGATTGTAGGATTTACAAGCGCGGCCATTATCCGCGAACAGAATAGAGGAATGGGATCAAACTAACGAAACCGCAACCGCAACGACAAGGGGGAGTTAAAATGACGACAACCCAAACAGCGAATCCGGGGAAGTACAACATCGGCCAGCAAGCGCGAGTTATTAAATCCGCGCTAACTTGCCAGCTTGCGCCATACGTGCGACTGGTGAACCAGTGTAAAGACAAGCATGGCTTTGTTACCGTGCAAGCTGTGAAGGTATATGCCGGTGGAAGGGCTGATGCCCAAATTGGGAACATGCTTGGAAGCGTATATGTCCCGATGGAAGCACTGGTATTTTAATAATGCAACAACCGGCCAACAGGCCACAAGGAGGGCGACACGATGAAAGTTGAAAACATGGACGGGATCGCTAATCAGCTCTTAATCAGTAATGATGATGGAAGTGTTGCTTTTCAAAGTTACAATTCCGTTATCGCTATCAAGCGCAACGGGAAAGTCACGCTTGATGAAAGCAAGTGGGACTACAGCAAAACAACAGGCAAGTATCGTAACCGTTTTTTGAGGGAGGACAAGAAAGCCACAGAAGCCAAGATCAAGAGCGGCGAATATAAACTTGCTAACTTGAATAAGTAATCGCCTCACTAACACCGTGCCGCGCCGGTATATGCGCGGGGAGGGTAAAGACATGAAAGATCAATATGGACAAGCAATCCCGGCTGATTTAAAAATCATCCCGGAAATCGGCAATCTAACGCAAGACGAGATTATTCTTATTGATAATCTCGACTGGTATGAGATGGACGGATTTATTCTTGTGCCAGAAAATGAAGTCGGCGGAGATGATCCGCTTGACGCTGGGCTTGCCGTGGACAAAGACGGCAACATGATGGGCAAAGTAATGAAGATAGATCAAGTCCTGCACCGTTACAATAAAGCGGATGGATTCTATCACGCATAACAACGCCGGCCCGCCGGAGCCTTATCCGGCCCAAGGAATAAACGCCATGAAAGCACAACCCTCAATGATCCGTTGGAAGCTATTAGCCCGGCATAAAGACTACGTAAAAGGAGCGACAATTTCCGAAAGCATAAACGAAAACTCAACGAATAAAATCCCCTGTCGGAGATTTACAGCCACGATTCGCGGGTTTAAAGACTGGAGGCTATACCAAGGGGACAAGTGGAACCTGAAAACAATCATCCGACGTGTCCAGGACATACGGGATCGAATTGACCGGAAAGACGAAAGCGTGTTTAGCGAAAAGGGGGCATGGTAGCATAATCCGGCCCACCTTACAGGCCGAAACGCAACGCAAGCAACGCAAGGAAACAAGGGGGACACATGAAAGAATATAAACACGATCATCCAGCGGCGGATGGATACCGGATGGATTGTCCACGCTGTAAGCTCAACGCCGCCGCGCTCAGGACGGCGATTGCGAGTGCGTTTTGATCAGGGAGAGCTAACCGAACGGAGGACAGAGGCGTAGGAGGAAAAAATGAAAACCGAAACAGAAAAAACGTACGGTAGTTACGAAACCCTCGTAGCTGAAGGAAGCTACGACCTGGCCGCGAGAGTCGAAAAAGAACACGGTAAAAATGGCCTGGTAGCAACGGAATGCGATTGCTGCGACCGCATTAGGTTTTTGCCGGTAGGTGCACGGTGGTACTGTGGTTGTGGGGACCAGTAAAGCTCGCAAAGCCAGATTCAGAAGATGAAGATCAGGCAAGAAAACAAGCACGGTCCGCAATCGCCCGGGCCGAGGGAGGATAATATAAACTATAATATCCCAGGCTATATGCTGGAGGACGGCTACGACCAGCCCACCGAGGACACCGGCACGTCTAACGATGATATTATAGAGGGCGAATGGGTGGGGGATAGTGTGCCGGAATGGTAAGGAGTATTATGCTTGCCGAAATGCTCATAGCTTGCACAATAGCCGCCGAGTCTATAGGGGAGGGGCCGCCAGGCCGGGAAGCCGTTGCCAGCGTTATGTTCAAACGCTCCCAAGACTGCGCCATACCCATAACGCAAGTCTGCCTACAGCCCGCCCAGTTTTCCTGCTGGATAAAGGGCGGCGAAAAGTTTGCCGTAATGGAAGGGCGGGCGAAAAAATGGCGCAAGGAATCGCCGGAATCCTGGCGGCATTGCGTGGAGCTGGCAAGGCAACTCAATGAGGGGCGTTTTGTGCCGATGGGGGGCGACTGGAACCACTATTATAACCCCTCCAAAGCCTCCCCGTTCTGGGCAAAAAAACTGACCGGCAAAGTCAAAATTGGAAACCACGTTTTCGGCAGAATTGAAAATGAAAAGCCTGTGGGGAAAAGGCTTAAATAGGAAAGGGGAAAAGGTCATGTCTGATTATGGAAACCTGCCCGAACGTATGCCAACAGGAACGCGTGTTGTCATTGGGAAACACAAACTGGAACTTGTCAGAGCTGGTAAAGATGACCATGACGCACCTTGCTATCGGTTGCGGCATCAGATAAACTTGGTTGGAAACAGAGTGTTTAGCGTGGATGACTTAAACGGGATGGGTGCAAAAATAGTTTAAAATAGTTATTGACAAAATCGGTAAAGTATGAAACAATACTTACATGAATGCAGGATCGGGTCAATACATCCAAATACCTTTATGGCCCCCGTCAGGGCAAGTATCCGCTTCGCCGGATTCTGCATTCATACCTGGCGCGGGGCCTTCTTCTTTGAAGGGCGCAATCTATAGCATAAAAAATCTATGCAACGAAAAACAATATATTGGTCAAACACTTAATTTATGCAAAAGAAAAAGTTACCATTTTATAGCGTTAAGAAACGGATCGCACTCAAACTTACATCTTCAATCTGCATTTACAAAATACGGAGAAAATAATTTTATGTTTAATGTTTTAGAAAAGGTTTCGGAAAACCTATTAGATATTAGAGAATGTTTTTGGATAAGTTTTTACAAATCAAACGAAAGGAAATTCGGATATAATTTAGAGTCTGGAGGAAGTTTATTAAAGCACCACTCCGAAGAAACCAAGATAAAAATATCAAAATCGAAAAAGGGGCAAGGATTGGGGCGTTCTTTATCCATAGAACATAGGATAAAAATAGGATTAAGCAATAAAGGCAAAAAGTTTTCCGAAGAAATATGTAGAAAAATATCCGAACGACAATTGGGTAAAAAAAGAGGCCCGTTTTCAGAAGAACATAAAATGAATATGAGTTTGTGCCGCAAGGGAATACCACCGCCTCCACAATGCAAATTGGCCTGCATTAAAGCCAATACAGGATCGCATCATTCAATAGAACATTGTAAAAAAATATCTGATGGACTGTTGAAACATTATTTTAAAAACAACAAAACGGAAGGGAAAAGGTATGAATAACTATGCACCGCTACCAGATACGCTCAAAGCGGGGATGAAACTGGCCTGTCCACTCCACTACGATCCGCCGCAAGTCATTACAGTCGCCAAAGTCTATGACGATGGCCGCGTCCTGTTGGTGCGCGAGGATGGCAACAGGGCGTTTGTGCCGCTGACGGTGAAAACGCTCAAAGGGTACGATTACCAATTACTAACAGAAGGAACAACACCATGACCCACGCCGCCAAAACCACCCGAAACTGCCAATGGTGTAAAAGGTCACTACCTACCAACCGAATGTATTGCGATAAATCCTGCCGCGAGCAACGCCGCAAATATTTTGAGGCACAACGACTCAAAACGTTACTGCAATATGAAAATCATCCATCCGAGCAATGGGAGGAACCAGACGTTTTCTATCGAAACACCCACGGGTTTTTGGAGCGGTATGTTTGCGGTTTTCAGGCGAAGCGGATACTATGTGACGTGGAAGAATCGCGTTTGGATCAATGAATACGGGTGTAAAATAGTTGAAAATAGTTGAAAATAGTTGTTGACACGTATGACAAAGTATGATAGATTGTATTTCGGAAAAGGAGGATACTAATTTATGAGCAAGAAAACACCACTGAAATCAATCTGTATAAAGTTGCCAGAGCCGTGGGTAAAACTCATTGACGGGCGAGCCTTGCGCGAGTGCGTATCAAGAACGGCAATTATCAAGAGTTGGATTAAAGATAAGTGCCTGAAATAACCAACGCGGGAGGGATGAAGTGAGCATAGATGATATTGACGAATTGCCGACAGCGCGATGCAAGCGTTGCGGAGACGACTTTCCCGAATGTATGCTGACCGATGGACTGTGTCCGGACTGTGTATTTGAACAGGATAGGAAACAAAAACGAAAGGGTTACGCACATGACAGCGATGGAAACGAGCCGGCTTCTGGCTGATGCCAAGTGGAAGCTCCCCAGTTCCAGCTTCGTTGCCAGCATTCGCAAGTGGTTCGAGAAAAAGGGCTATATCACAAGACAGCAAGCCGCCGCGTTAGAGAACATCATAGACAAGTGTTAGTCAACCAAAAAAAAACAAAGGAGAGAAACAGCATGAATCTTAAACCAGCAACGCGCCCCGCCTATCTCAAAGCCGGATTCTTCGGAGGCACGGGAACAGGCAAGACATTTACCGTGGCTAAGGTGTTAAGCCAATTCCAAAAGGAATACTGCCCTGAAAGTCAGATCGCCATGTTCGACACCGAGCCGAGCGCGGGTTACATAATCCCGATGGTAAAGAAAATCACCGGCAAAGACTTGCTGGCATTTTCTTCCCGGTCATTCGCCGACCTGCTTGACTTTACCAACGAGTGTATTGCCAAGAAGCATATTGCCCTCGTGGATTCGATTACCCATCCGTGGCGTCAACTCTGCACGGACTATCTGGACGCCAAGAAAAGCCGCGTGGCTTCTGCTGGTGGCAATATCAGCACGGTAAAATTATCCCTGAAAGACTGGGGGCCACTCAAGGAAATGTGGCAGAAATTCAGTGAGCTTTTTGTTTATTCGCCTTTACATATCGCCATCATCGGGCGTGAAGGCGACGTTTGGGAAACCATTGTTGACGAAGAAGGCAAGGAAGAAATCAAGAAAACCGGCGTCAAGATGAAGACGGAAACCGAGCTTGGCTATGAGCCTTCTTTGCTTGTCCAAATGCGCTTGGAAGGAAAGGAACATTTGGCTTTCGTAGCAAAGGATCGGTTTGACGCCATGACTGGATTGACAAGCAAGAACAATCCTGACATTGAGTTTTTCAGGCCACACATTTCCTTGCTTGACCTCAAGGGAAAAGGGCCGGAAAAGCACGAAGGCAAGCCGAGCTTTGAAAAGGGGACTGGCCCGAACTGGGAAACCATCAAGGCTCGTCGGGAAGCGGTGTTGGAAAACGTCAAGGACGATCTTCTTCTGGCCTGTCCTGGCCGTGGTGACGACGAGAAAGCCGAAAAGGTCAAGATGTTACGAGAAGCTTTTGGAACGTCAGCATGGACGGCACTGGAAAGTGATGAAAAGAAGTATCCACTTGAAATGCTTGAAGTTGGTAGGAAAAACCTTGCTGAAATCATCAACAAAAAGAAAGGAACGGTGAAAGATGCCCCGAAAAATTGACGACCTAATGGAAGACCAGTGGCCCCCGATTGAGCAAGGAAAAACATCATGCAGGGTAGAAGCAACCTGTATTGAAGCGAAGTTGGCAACTTCAAAGGTTAAGAAAACGCCATTCATTCGGATTCACTGGGAAACCACGGACGGTGAGTATAAATTCACCGACGATGCGTTCTGTACGGTGAAGTCTATCCGGCGGCTCGCGCTGATTGCCAGTCATGTTTGTGGGTTTGCCAATGAAATCTCGGATAGCGACGAAGAAGCCATGAAGGTTCTTGAGGAGTTTATCCTTGAGAATATCGAGGGT
>JBAZGB010000090.1:0-7784 GCA_041653135.1 Eubacteriales bacterium
ATGACGTCCTTGTCCTGCTCTTTCCGCCGGATGATATAAATAAAAAATGGGCGATTTTGCCTAAGTTCTGGATACCGGAAGACTGCATCAAAGAGCGGGTTGAAAGGGATCATGTGAAATACGATGTCTGGGCAAAGCAAGGACACCTTAAGACAACGCCAGGTAACGTCATTGACTACGCCTTTATTGAAAAAGAGATTATCGAAGCAAGAGACTTGTTTGATATACAGGAAATCGGCTTCGACCCCTGGAACGCCACACAGACGGCGCTTCACCTGGCCGATGAAGGACTAACAATGGCGGAAGTCCGGCAGGGCTACAAAAGCATGAGTCCGGCTATGAAAGAAATTGAACAATTGACCATGGGGAAGAAGCTCATACACGGCGGCCATCCGATCCTTCGGTGGAACGTTGGGAATGTGGAGATTAAAACCGACGAGAATGAGAACATTAGACCGGTCAAAGGCAAGGGAATAGAGCGCATTGACGGCCTGGTGGCTACGATAAACGCCATGGCAAGGGCTAATTTACACATGGACGACACATCAGCTTATGATGAGCGTCCTGAAGGGGAGAAAATATTCGTTATTTAGGGGGTATTTAGATGTTAAAATTACCCAAGATCAGACTTCCCAGCGAGGAAAAAAGGCAGGATTTAATACAGGAAACCGCCCTTATAGCGGGTTTTTTTATGCTGTTTTATGGTCTATATCAGGTATGGCCGCCCCTGGCTTTTGTTATTTGCGGCTGCTTTTTAATGGTTTTCGGGGCATGGGACGTGCTTACAGCCCTATTCTTGAGCAGAAAGGGGGGCGGTTAGTTGGGTGTAATTAAAAATATCCTGCGAGGAGGCGTCAGAAACTATAGTCTCCGGGACTTTGACCAGGACTTTTACCGGCATTATTACGGTGGCTGGAAATCGACTACAGGCGTAACGGTTAACGAAGAGACAGCCTTAAAGTTTACAGCTGTATTTGCCTGTATACGGATAATTTCAGAGGATATCGGGATGCTGCCGATTGAGATTCGCAAGTGGCGAAACCCGAAGGATAAAAGCAAAGGCTCTGACCTGGCGTATGAGCTTCCACTCTTCGACCTGATGACGTACTCCCCGAACCCGGAACAAAACAGCATGGTTTTCGACGAAACTTTGCAAAGCCATATCCTGACAAGTGGTAATGGGTACGCCTACAAGCACATGGACGGCAGGGGCCGGGTTAACAAGATCCAGTTGTTGGATTGGTACGACGTAAAACCAGAGCGAAACAAGGATACCGGGGCCGTTGAGTACATTTTCAATGACCGAAATAAGCCCATAACACTACCTTTCGACGAAGTATTTCATATCCCTGGGCTGTCTTATGATGGCCTGGTTGGGTATTCACCTGTAAAAGTAGCCATGGAAGCTATCGGCTTGGGCCTGGCGGCGGAACAATTCGCCGCTTATTTCTACGCAAATGGGGCCAACGTCGGCGGATTTATTGAGCTTCCTGGCAAGGTCAAGGATAAAGACGCCATGCGCAAAGAATTTGAGGGTAAATTCGCAGGACTTGGAAAGGCACATAAAATACTTTTCCTGGAAGAAGGCATGAAGTTTCAGAAGCTGGTTATGCCGTTACAGGAAGCGCAGTTCATCGAAACCCGTAAATTCCAACTTGAAGAAATTGCCCGAATTTACCGTATGCCTATGCACATGATCCAGGATTTAAGCCATGCAACCTTTAGCAATGTCGAACATCAAGATTTAGCATACAGCAAACGGACATTATTCCCCTGGATCAAGCGCTGGGAACTGTCGATTGATACCCGGCTGCTGACAAAAAAAGACCGGCAGGCCGGATATTTCAGCCAGTTTAACATTGACGAAGCACTTCGCAGCGACAGCAAAACACGGGCTGATGTTATGCATATTAAGCGGCAGGACGGGATTATGAGCGCAAATGAATGGCGAGCGGCAGACGGGATGAACCCGAGACTGGAACCGGAAGCTGATCTGCTAGTTATCAACGGAAATATGAGGGAAATTAGCATCGTAAAAAGCACTGATGCGGCGACGGGAGGTGAGGGGAATGCCAAAAAAGAAATTCTGGACGTTTAAAAACCAGGCGGAGGACAAGCCGGCTGAGTTATTGCTTTATGGACCTATTGAATCAGCCAGCTGGTGGGGAGACGAGATCACCCCGAAACAATTTAAAGCGGATCTTGATGCTCTGGGCAACATCGAAACCCTAAACATTTATATCAATAGTGACGGCGGTGACGTTTTCGCAGGTCAAGCTATATACAGTATGCTCAAACGGCACCAAGCCCAGAAAAACGTCTACGTTGATGGCCTGGCCGCCAGTATTGCCAGCGTGGTAGCTATGGCAGGAGATACGGTCTACATGCCCAGCAACGCCATGATGATGGTCCATAACCCCTGGTCGATTGCCATGGGATACGCCGACGATTTTCGTAAATTGGCGGAGGATTTGGATAAGATCAGGGAGTCAATTATAGCGGTCTACGAAGCAAAAACCAGCTTAAGCAGGGATGAAATCGTTGAACTGATGGATGCTGAAACCTGGCTGACTGCAGATGACGCCTTGACCTTTGGATTTGCTGACGAAATTGAGGAATCAAAACAGGTGGCAGCCTCACTAAATGCCGGAATATTGACTATAAACGGGCAGGAAATGGACCTTAAACGGTACCGAAACCCGCCAAAATTACTGGTAACACAGCCGGAGAAACCAAAACATGAAGAAAAGCAGGCCGAAAACCTGCTTTCTTTATTTGATCTGCAAATGAGCGTCAAAAGGAAAAAATATCTAGGAGGTATTAGATAAGATGGTGCAGGAACTTTTACAAAAACGGGCAGCGCTTGTAACCAAACAGGAAGAAATGCTGAAAACAGCACATACAGAGAACAGAAACCTGACAGTAGACGAATATGCAATATTTGAAAAGATGGACGCCGACATAATCGAATGCGAGAAAATGATCGAGTCAAATAAGAAGGTCATGGACAGGCTTTCCAGCCTTGATGACAACTATAAAGAAATTGACTTCGGCAAGGGAACCTCGGACACTCGCAACGCTCAGGAATTTGGCTCATTCGGTGAATTTCTCGTTGCCGTAGCCAGGGCCGGAGCTCCTTATGGACGATTCCCCGGCGCTGGCGTAGTAGATAACAGGCTGTCTAAGATAGCGATTCCCAGGGATGCAGCTTCTGGCATGTCTGCAAACGTACCGGCGGACGGCGGGTTTTTAATTTCCCCAACTAGGAGCAATGAAATCCTGCAGAAAACCTATGAAACCGGAGCGATTGCCTCACGCTGCGCCGCTTATGAAATCGGCGACTACTCAGACTCGCTTGAAGTACCTTATGTGAACGAATCCTCCCGTGCAAACGGTTCCCGCTGGGGCGGCTTCCGGGCTTACCGTGAGGGCGAAGTTGATGCCCCGACTGCAAGCAACACTGACATTGGCCTTTGGGAATGCCGGGTGACAGACTTAAAAGCCCTGATCTACATCACTGAGCGGCTGCTTAACGATGCGCCAGCGATGGAATCCCTGATCATGGATCTGCTTCCGCAGGAATTCGCCTTTAAACTGGACGATGAAATCCTGAACGGCTCGGGCGGCATCCAGTGCAAAGGCATTATCGGCGATCCGGCCACTGTAAACATCACGAAAGAAACCGGCCAGGTAGCGGACACCGTCCTGTATGAAAATATTCTGAAGCAGTGGGCCAGGTGTTGGGGCCGCAGTCGTGCAAACGCAGCCTTTTACTACAATCAGGACTGCGAACCGCAACTATTTGCCTTGTCCATGAATGTAGGTACCGGCGGCGTTCCGGTTTTCCTGCCGGCCAACGGATTAAGTGGATCTCCTTATGCAACTTTATTTGGCCGTCCGTTAATCCCGGTGGAACAGGCCGCAACGGTAGGCACAGAGGGCGATATTATCCTGGGCGACTTCAGCCAGTATGCAATCGTTCGTAAAGGCGGCTTGCGGTCGGCAAGTTCCGTTCATGTGAAATTCATCTACGACGAAATGACCTTTAAATTCAACATGAGGGTCAATGGCAAGCCCAAATGGAAGTCTGTACTGACTCCCTTTAAGGGCACCAATACCCTGGCGCCGTTCGTAACAATCGACGACAGAGACTAAGACGGGTTAAATAATCCGTCTTAATTTATTTTAAATCAGGAGGTTAAAGAATAATGAGCAGATTCGTAGTAGCCGAACAAGGCCACGTTGTAAATATCCTGGCTCCCGTTGATATCAACGGGGGTGTATCTAGCGACGTATTTAGCATGAAAGACGCCTCGCATGCGACGATCATCGTCCAGGTCGGCGTTAGTGCCGCAACCTGCGACATTACGGTCGAGGAATGCGATAACTTCACTCCCACGACACATACAGAGATTGCTTTTGCGGCCTACAAAGAGGAAACTGCTGACGGCGATACTCTCGGTTCCAGGGAAGCGATAACTAGCTCCGGATTCACCATCAGTGGCAATAACGGAATCTTCTACGTGTTTGAGATTGACGCCGAGGAACTGACCGAAGGATATCCGAATCTCAGGATTAGTTTCAGCAACCCCGGCGCTTCAGTTATTGCCAGTGCCGTAGCAATCTTGAGCGGCCTTGCATATCAGGGTGACCAGACCAGAACCCAGATAGCGTAAATTAGATAAAGGGCAGTTCTCGCAAAAAGAGACTGCCCTTAACTTTTGATAAGGAGTGATATAAATGCCTTTAGGCTTTCAAGATAACCCCGGAAACATCTTGGGAACTGACAGCTCGAACAATCAGTTCGCATCAACCAATGTCGCAGCCAACGCCGACGGCAGCATAATCGAGCGTATCGAATACTTACAAGGCTTAGTAGCGGCGCTAACAGCAGGCGACGTTCTGCTGCAAGGAGCGGCAGACGCAGGCACGTCCAGCACAACTGAAATACCTATCGCTGGCCTGGCCGGCTACACCAACGACTTCTTCAACGACCATTTCTATATGCAGGTCTTAGTCAACGCTAACAGCGCCGGCAATGCGCCCGAATCTCAGGTTCGCAAAATCACCGACTATGTCAGCGCAACCGGGACATTTACCTGTGACGCATTCGGAGCAGCGGTCGAAGCGTCCGATCTGTGCATCATCCTGCATGAATCCCAGGTATTGCTTGGCCGGGACGATAGCAATAATGTTTTTGCCAGCACTAATGTAGCAGCCAACGCCGACGGTTCTGTTTTGGAGCGGCTTGAGGCAATCAAAGACCAGATTGACGCCGTAGATAACTACGTTGATGGAGAAATAACAACGATTGCGGCTGATGTAGTAATTCTTAAAGGGCAGGTCGGCGGCACTGACGGAGCAACCAACGTACTCGGTGCAAACAATAACAATAACACCTTTGCATCCGATCAGGTGGCTGCAAATGTTGACGGCTCAGTCTTAGAAAGACTGGAAGACCTGAAAGACCGGGTAGACGCTGTCGATAATTACGTTGACTCTGAGGTGGCGGCAATTAAGGCAGTTACTGACACTATCGGCACTCCCGCAGGAGCAGATTTGGCGGCAGATATAGCGGCTGTAAAGACCGAGGTTGACAAAATCGGCACTCCCGCCGCCGATGTTTCTGCCGATATTGCAGCAATAAAACTTCAGACCGATGAAATAGGATCAGCGGTAGGAGCGTCTATCTCAGCTGACATAGCGGCAGTTCAGACAGCCCTTGATGCATTTGCGGCCGGGGGCGGCGACGGTAAGGCTATCGTCCGCAAAACTGTAACCTTTAGCAATACTGATGCAGACGTGAACCTTTTTACGATTACAGCAGGCGTAGTATTTAAGTTGTTCGCTTTTTGCACCACGAACGTGGAAAGCGCCGGCGGCTGCAACATCGGCGTAGACCTCGGCGCAGGAGTAGTAATAGCGGATACCGACTGTACCACGCTGGAAGCCAACGACGTCTGGCACGATGCAACCCCGGATGCCAGCGTAGAGCTTGAATCCGTGGCCGGAAAACGGGTCGCCTATGGTGGCACTATCGTCCTTGACATTGAAGGAGAGAAGCAGGTCGACAGCGGTGTAATCGTATTTGTATGCGTCTATACTCCTTTGACCAGCGACGGAGCAGTAGCAGCGGCAGCGTAAGGATAACCAAATATTAACTTAATCAAAAGGCGGGCCTTTTTTGGCCCGTCTCTTGATTTTATAAAGAGGTGAAACAGATGGCGGCAGTAGTTACCTGCACAGAAGAGACGATAGGAGTTATTAAAAAGATTAAATGGACATGGACATCCCATACGGATGGCGTTGTTGCAGCGGCAACGGCAAATGCAGAAACAACAAAAGCATACAACGGTGAGATAGTCCGGCTTGTAACAATCCCAGGATCAGGAGACGACAAGCCGGATGATAATTACAGTGTCGCAGTTTACGATGAGGACGACGCCGATGTTTTAATGGGAGGCGGAGCAAACAGGGACGAAGCAAACACGGAGCAGGTCCTGGCCTCCAGCCTCGGAGTTGTCGCAAACGACAAATTAAATCTTTACGTTTCCGGTGCAGGCAGCGGAAACAAAGGCACAGTTATTTTATATATTCGATAAACCATATCCCCAGAGAGGGGGTTTTTTATTGTCTACAAATATTTACTCGGCGGTGTCTTTGATTATTTTGAAATAGCATGACAGGCTGATCACCTGAGAGGAGGCTTCCTTGTTTGCCTCCTCTTTTTCATGCTCATTTATCAGAAACAAGGAATAAAAACAAGGAGGATTTTGAAATGCCTACAGGCGTGTATCCAAGGACAAAAGAGCATAGAGAAAAATTAAGTAAAACCATGAAAGAAATAGCTAATAGGCCGGAAGTAAAACAGCGCATGGCTGAAACATCAAAACGAGTGCAGTCTAATCCAGAAGTAAAGCGGAAACACAGCGAGGCCATTAAAAATTCATGGAAAGATCCAGAGATAAGAGCAAAAAGATGTAAAGGAATAAAGAAAGCCTTTGAAAACCCTGAATTCAAGGAGAGAAAAGCCTTACTCAGTAGGACTAAATGGGCGGATGATGGCTACAAAGAAAAGGTATCAAAGAAATTGAAACAGGTTTATTCAAGCACGGAAATGAGAACAAAAATCAGCAATGCAGTAAGAGAAGCGTGCTCGAAAAAGGAAGAAAGGCAGCGAAAAAGTCAAGCAACAATAAAAACCTGGCAAAAAATGAATCCAGCCGTAAGAAGTAAGCGGTTAAAGAAGTTTCAAGTATGTGGAACAATTGCTAGGCAACTAAAGTACCAATCTCCGCTTGAAAAATTAGTTTACAAAATAATTGAAGGCATAGGGCTTCAGTGCAATAAGCAAGAACCGATAGGCCCATATCTTGTAGATATTTATTTGCCTGAAGTTAACCTCGTTATCGAATGCGATGGTGAATACTGGCATTCTTTGCCTGGCAGGGCGGAGAAGGACAGAGAAAGAGATCAATGGCTTCTTGAGCATGGATATAAGGTCATAAGGCTCAAGGAAAAAGAATTGAAAACTAATCCTGATGCCTTTGTTGTTCAAAGGCTGAAAGAAGTGGTTGGATAATGTCAACAAAAATTTATACTGCGCCAAGTCAAGAGCCGCTCGATTTAGCGACCGTCAAAGAGCACCTGCGCCTTGACTCCGGCAGCGTCGCTGATAATGTGTCCGTCTCGCAGAGCATAACACCCGGCGATCACGTAGTGGCGGCCAGTTACAGCTTAAAAGGTACCGGCGTCAGTGTGCTTGGCTATCGTACGCTTGTCAA
>JBAZGB010000091.1:0-7752 GCA_041653135.1 Eubacteriales bacterium
ATCTAATTTATGGTATATAATCTCGTATTATCTTCTATTTACTTATAATTATACCATATTTAGCATTAAACGAAGTAATTAAGTGGCGCTTAACTAGTAAATTACTTGGGTTTTTGCACTAGAATCAAATTTCCAAAAAACAAAAACCCCCCTTTAAGAAATGCAAAAAATTAATTGCGCTATTCCGCCGGGAGCCGCCGTAATTCAAAAATGACAGTGTTCTCAGGATCGGGGCAAGCCCAGGTCGTAACTTCACTATTCTGCTCCCAGGGAAATTTTCCTCCATAAAGCAATGCCGCAACCGCAGAACGCAGCGAATCATACGCAAACTGGCAGAGGCCGCCGGGCATATACTGCGAGAATTCAAAACTGTCGCCAACTTTGTGGCCGTAAGAACAGCCGTTTTCGCCCCTGATTTCAATAATTGTGGCTATAACCCTGTATTTATACAAAAGAAATTATCTCTCCTTGCAGAAATCCCTGTAGGCCGGAATTCCGTCTACAGACCAGGCGGCGCGGATAGCCCTGCGGACTGCTGTTTCCAGTACCCTGGCTGCTACAGCGCCAATCAGGCTCGCATCTGCGGAGACTTTGCCGGTGGCAAGGGCAAAAGTAATATCCCCGTCATATTCCGTATGCGCCGGTTCGATGCACCGGGCAAGGCCCGTGTTGGCCATCTGGGCAACTTTATTAGCCTGCGCTTTTGTTAAGGAAGCGGAGGTTACAACAACGGCAAGAGTTGTATTTATTCCAATACTGTAGTCTCCAAACATTTTCAATTCAGATGCCTTTTTTTTCCACACTGACATTGTTGAATATACTTGTCCTGTTTTTCTGTCCCTCGGCCCGACCATCAGCCTGCCGCTCTCATCAAGGATATCACCCAGGGCATTTACTGCAACTACAGCAGACACTGTCAATCCGTTTCCAAGATCCTCCCACCAGGCCCCGAGACCTGATTTTATACGGTAATCCTTGTTCAGGATTTTACAGACCGTTGCGCCCGTTCCCGCTCCAACATTCCCTTCTTCGACATAACCGCTTTTCGCATTGCAGCAGGCCTCGTAACCCATAGCCTTATCCGGCCGGACGCGGTAATCCCCGATCCCAAGGTCAAACAAAACAGCGGCGGGAACAATAGGCACAGTAAATCCCGCCGCTGTTTTAAAACCTATTTCTCTTTCTTCCAGCCATGCCATTACTCCGCCTGCTGCATCCAGGCCAAAGGCGCTTCCCCCGGTAAGCAGTAAACCATGTACCTGGTCCACCCGCTGCATGGGCTTAAGCAGTTCTATCTCGCGGCTGCCGGTTGCGGAGCCCCGGACGTCCACCCCGCCCACAGCGCCGTCTTTGAAAAAAACGACTGTGCAACCGGTAAGGGCCTTGCTGTTTGTCGCGTGGCCTACTTTTACTGCGGGATCGGGATCAAAGTTAACATCCTGTTCCACCGGACCGACGCCCTCCATTTCCATCCACCCTAGGAACTAGAAACTTGCTGGGCAACGGCTTTAGACAGCGCGTTTATATATGCCTTTGCGCTGGCCTCAATAACGTCTGTGCTGAGCCCGTGTCCGACATACAGCCTGGAGTCGTTTGTCCTGATTTTGACTGTCGCGTCCCCCATGGCGTCTTTCCCTTTGGTTATTGATTTTAAAGAATAATCCTCCAGTGAAACCTCACATCCGACAAGGCGATCGATAGCGTTAAAAACAGCGTCAACAGGGCCGTTGCCGCAGGCTGCGTCTGTAACAGCATTACCGCTGAAATCCAGTTCAACCGTGGCCATGGCCCTGGAAGGGCCTGCAGTGCTTACCGAGAAACCTTTTAAAACAATATTATCGGCGCCGTTCATCCCTTCCTTGTTGCCCATCAAGGCGTGAAGGTCTTCATCAAAAATTTCCTGCTTCTGGTCCGCAAGAGCTAAAAATTTCTCATATACTTTATTTAAGACAGTTTCCTCCAACTGATACCCGAGTTCCCCCAGGCAATGCCGCAAAGCGTGGCGGCCGGACCTTGCCGTCAGCACAATTTTATTCTGAGAAATACCGATCACCGAAGGGTCAATAATCTCATAGGTCGACCGTTCCTTTAAAACCCCGTCCTGGTGGATGCCAGAGGCATGCATAAAGGCGTTCTCACCCACAATCGCTTTATGCGCGGGGACCTGGACACCGGTTATTTTTGAAACCAGCCTGCTGGTTCTCGCTATCTCCTTGTAATTAACAGTGGTTTTGATCCCAAAGCGGGACGGTTGGGTATAAATTGACATGATTACTTCTTCAAGGGCTGTATTGCCCGCACGCTCGCCAATCCCGTTGATCGTTCCTTCAACCTGTGACGCGCCCGCCTTTATTCCAGCCAATGAGTTGGCGGTAGCCATTCCAAGATCATTGTGGCAGTGAACGCTTACAATAACTTTGTCCATTCCTTCAACGTTATCCATTAACCAGGTGATTAGTTCCCCGTATTCCCAGGGTGTTGCGTAACCAACTGTATCGGGTATATTAATAACCGTAGCTCCCGCCTTAATCACACCGGAAACAACCCGGGCCAGTATTTCCGGTTCGGTGCGAAAGGCGTCTTCGGAGTAATACTCCACATCCTGAACAAATTTTTTAGCATGCTTTACAGCAGCGACGGCCATCTCTATTCCTTGTTCAGGTGTAACGCCAAGTTTATACTGGCGGTGAATCGGAGACAGGGCCAGACCAGTGTGTATCCTGGGCTGCTGCGCTTCTTTTAACGCTTCCCAGCAGCAATCGATATCTGAGAGAACGGCACGGGAAAGTCCGCAAATTGTAGCGCCCTTAATTTCCCTGGCTAGCTGTTGAACCGCTTTAAAATCCCCCGGTGAAGAAGCCGGAAAACCAGCCTCAATAATATCAACACCCAGGTTTACAAGCTGCTTCCCTATTTCAAGCTTCTCCCGGATATTAAGGGTAATCCCCAAAGACTGTTCCCCATCTCTTAAAGTGGTGTCGAAAACATATAATTTACGCATTGTTCCTGCCTCCTGTAAATGGTTAACTGCTTCTCGACGCATGTCTGATAAAAAATAAAAATCCCTTCGCCCCGTTGAGACGAAGGGATTTCTTCGCGGTACCACTCAACTTAACGGCTAAAAAAGCAAAAATACATTTAGCCGCTCGCTTATTATAAAGTACGGGAAAAGATTAACTTTCCGATACTCCCTTTCTTTTAACGGTGAAAGCTCCGTCCGAGCCTACTCTTTGATCAAAATTTCGGTCGGCTTCTCCAGGGGGAGTTCAGCACCGTGTAAAGACCCCCTTACACCAGCCGGGGCTCTCTGCGACTTTACTTAAACGGCGCTTACTATTCCCTATCATCGCGATTTAATTATTATACTTACTTATATTAATTTAACAATTATCCATTTCTGTGTCAAGATCCTTTTAACTGTTCAACAAAGACTATGCTAAGATCTTCTTGAATTCAGCGGTAAGAATCGGCACAACATTGAAAAGGTCTCCGACAATACCGAAATCGGCCACTTTGAAGATGTTGGCTTCCGGATCCTTGTTAACCGCAACGATGCATTTGGATGAGCCCATTCCGGCAAGGTGCTGGATAGCTCCCGAGATACCGCAGGCGATATAAAGTGTCGGGGAGACTGTTTTTCCAGTCTGTCCGACCTGAATGCTCTGAGGAACCCAGCCAGCATCGACAGCTGCGCGGGAAGCGCCTACAGCAGCCCCGACTACGTCGGCTAAAGCTTCCAGGACGGGGAAGTTCTCCGGGCCCTTCATGCCGCGGCCGCCTGAAACGATCACGTCAGCCTCGGTGAGCTCGGGGCGGGAACTTACCTGGAGCACGATGTCCTTGATAACCTGCCGGATATCTCCGACATTTGCGGAAACAGCCACAACCTCGGCTGCTTTACCGGTCGCGGGGGCGTCTATCGGCAGAACGTTGGGACGTATTGTCGCGATAACCGGACGCGCTTCCGGAATGGATACTTTGACGACAGCCTTGCCGGCGTATATGGGACGGGTAAAAACAAGCTGCCCGCCTTCAACTTCAACGTTAGTGCAGTCGCTTGCTGCGCCGGTTCCCAAACGCTGGGCCAACTGCGCCGCCAAATCACGGCCGCGAATTGAGAAACCTAACAGGAAGGCGCTGGGCTGCTGCTCCTGCAGGATAGAACCAATTACGTTTGTAAACGCATCGGTAGTATACTTGTCCAAAGCGTCGCTTTCTGCGACAAATACTTTATCGGCGCCGTATTCGCCAAGAGCGGCGGCTAAACCGGAAACGCCTTTCCCGGCCATGACCGCGCAAACTTCCTCGCTCAGTTCGTTGGCTGCTTTGCGCGCCGCACATAACAATTCATAAGTTACCTTTTTTACTTTTCCGTCTTTAACTTCTGCAAATACAAAAATTCCTTTTGCCATCTATTATATAACCCTCCTTAGATAACTTTTGCTTCTTCGCGCAAAGCTTTTACCACTGCCGTTGCGGTGTCAGCCGGCTCACCGTCAAAAACTTTGCCCGCTGCCCTTGCCGCGGGAAGGGAAACACTCAGAACCTTTACTTTAGCCGCAACTGCGCCGGCATCCAGGCCGAGATCACCTAAGCCCTTTTTGTCCATGGGCTTCTTCTTAGCCTGCATAATGCCTTTCATGGAAGGATAACGGGGTTCATTCAAGCCTTTTTGAGCGGTAATAATCGCCGGCAGAGGAAGTTCGATTACTTCAGTGCCGCCTTCTATTTCGCAGGTCGCCGTTGCTTTGCCCGCTTCAACATCTATCTTGGAAGCCAATTTGGCGATGGGAATTCCTAAGATTTCAGCGACACGGCCCGCTACCTGGGCGGAACCATCGTCGACTGCACGCCAGCCGGCAAGAATAAGGTCGTATTCCATCCCGGAAACAGCCTTGGCTAAAATTGTTGCTGCCGTAAATTCATCTGCATCGTCAGTCCCCGGATTAACAAGGACAGCCTTGTCTGCGCCCATGGCCAGAGCCTGCCGCAGGGCATCCTGTACCCCATCGTCCCCTGCGCTGACTACCGTTACTTCTCCGCCTAAACTCTCCTTAATTTTAAGGGCTTCTTCAACAGCAAATTCATCATAGGCGTTGATGATCATGCTGACACCAGAGCGGCTGATCTTACCGCCTTCTATCGAAATTTTTGCTTCTGTATCAAAAGTTTGTTTCAATAAGACTAAAATCTTCATGCTCTTCCTCCCTCTTGAGTTTAATTCAATCGATTAATAATAAAATTAATCTTTTAGCTTCTATAATGTCTTGTCCCAGTTGGCAAAAACTTTGTCTTTTCCCCTCCCTTGCAGATGCTGTTGGAAACTTTTTACTACCTCGAGCGCTTCATCTATGATTGACCCGATAAGCAATTTAACCTCCCTTCAGTATCTAATTCAAACATTATGGAACTATTTTAACAATTACGTCTAGATTTGTACAGAGGAAGTTTTTTCGGGTTAATAAAGCAATTTGGTTTTGAATAACAGTAAAGAAAAATTTAATAATAGAAATAGAACAGATCATCTTGCCGCGCAGAACCTTTCCGGGCTATAATATAAATAGATCCAGACATGGAAAATGAAAGGTAATTTTAAAGAACGGGAGGACAAAAAGATCGTGAACAACTTTAAAGCCTGGTTATTGATGGGCCTGCTTACAGTCCTGCTGGTATTAATCGGAAATCTAATCAACGGCAGATCCGGGGCTATGCTCTTTTTTATTATTGCGCTGGCGATGAACTTTTTCAGCTACTTCTTCAGTGACAGGATAGCTATTTCAATGACCAGGTCAAAACCGCTGGCCGAGCATGAGGCGCCCGAGCTTTACGATATAATACGCAATTTGACCGTACGCGCGGGTCTGCCGATGCCCAAGGTTTACCTCACCCCTTCGGCTCAGCCCAATGCTTTCGCCACGGGCCGCAATCCTGCGCACTCCGCCGTGGCGGTTACCGAGGGATTAATGCAGATCCTTAACCGGAGCGAAATAGAGGGTGTTCTTGCACATGAACTTGCCCATGTAAAAAACCGCGATGTTCTGATTGGAACAATCGCGGCGACAATTGCCGGCGCTATAACCATGATCGCCCATATGCTTCAGTGGGGCCTTATCTTTGGCGGCAGCGATGAGGATAACGACAGCGGTTTTCTGGGCCTTGCCGCAACTTTGCTGATGATCATCCTGGCGCCTATAGCGGCGACTCTAATTCAGCTTTCGATTTCAAGGACGAGGGAATTCCAGGCGGACGCCGCAGGAGCGCGCATAGCGGGGCAGTCCGGTGGTCTGGCCAACGCTCTGCTCAAACTGGAACGGGCGTCCAACCGCATCCCGATGCAGGTTAACCCCGCCGCTTCGCACATGTTCATTGTCAACCCGCTTTCCGGCGCATCGTTCACCCGCCTTTTCAGCACCCATCCGCCGATTGCGGAGCGCGTCAGAAGGTTGGAGGAACTCAAGTTTTAATCACAACTTTATATTCCCGCAGCCAAAGATCAACTTGGATCATAAAAGGGCTCAAATATCAGGTGTGAGCCGATAGTTGAGCCTTTTTACGGCCAGAGCCATCTGTTCGAAGGCTGTAATATTAAAAACGTAGCTTATATATCGAAATCTACCTCACCAACCACCTATAATCCTGTCTGCAATCCACTATATAGTCAACATATACCGTTTGATCCTTAATCTGATACAGGATCAAATACCGCTTTTCCACAAACATCTTGTGATATTTATTCGGCGGGATAAACTCGTCTCAAGATTTACAGCGCTCCGGTATATGATTCAGGAAACGGATAGCGTCCATTAGGTCATTTTTTACTGTTTTCCAAGAAAAAAACATAAAATCGACAATATATTACATATTATCCCAAGGATATTTGCGAAATAGGGCAGAATTAAGCTTTAATCTTTAAAAAATCCAGCGGAGGTTAACATGAGAAAACTAATTCTGCTTTTCATGACAATCATTCTTTTTGTATGTTTTTCCGCCGCGGCGGACGCGTCCGGCCGTCCCGATCAGGAACCGGTTGATGAACAAAAGGGAGACAGAATTGAATTAACTTCTCTAAGAACCGAAACCAGCCGTTTTTACAGAAATAATGACGGAACTGTAACCGCGGAAGTTGACCTAAAGCCCGGACTTAAAATTGACAACACCTTGGTGACCGGCGATTCTGCAGAGGAAAGATATGAAAACAAATCAAACCGGTTTAAAGTAAAGTTTTCCAGACAAGTAGACAAGGAGCTTTTATCGCTTGCCCTGGACGAAACCGCCGTATCCTTTGAACTTGATCAAGAATCAAGCGCAGTCGGATATGTTTACGGTGAAAAAATAAGATACGCAAATCTTATACAAAATATCGACGCCGAATATCAAGTGATGGATTATGGAATAAAGGAAACGCTTGTTTTAAAAGACAAAGAAGTCCCCGACAAGATATCCTTTGTGTTAAAAACGGATAATCTGATTTGGGAGGTTACGGAAAACGGCCGGATTAAGTTCTTTTCCAAGAAAAAAAACAAGCTTCTTTTCTATTTGGAACCTGTCAGCGCTGTTGACTCAAAGGGCGCCAGGTGTGACGCAGTGTCACAGAACATAACAGAAAAAGGAAACAACCTCCAGATAGATATTTTGATCAACAAAGATTCTTTAACTGACGAACAGTATCCGGTTACCATCGATCCTACTGTTACAATAATTCCGGACTTCTGGGCCGCCATGGACACATATATTGAAAAGCCTTATCTTAAT
>JBAZGB010000092.1:0-7635 GCA_041653135.1 Eubacteriales bacterium
TACGCCAACCATTCCAAGTGATATAATCGCCTTCGCTGCACTCTCCAATTTTTCAGGCGCAACACAATAAGGGACATAAATAAAATCAAGCCCCAAAAAAGAAAAAGCCGCATTATGCATGACCGGGGAAAAAGAGTGTTCGACAGGATAGCCAAAAAGCCCGCAAACACGTGTTGCGCCGCTTACTGCCAATAAAAATCCCCATTTTCAAAAATTTCTATTGTTCTTGCTGATATTTACGTGTATTTAGACTGTTTCTTAAATAAATTTAGTACATATTTTTCCAACTGCCGGTTGATCAGGCGTGTAGCCCAAAACTCCTTTTCATTCATAGGCGCCACAAGTATAGTAAACATACCCAGCCTGTTTCCACCAAGAATATCCGTAAAGACCTGATCCCCTACGACTGCCGTCTGTTCCGGACAAGTTCCCAGCAGTTTGAGCGCCTGTCGGAAAGGTTTGCGGCGCGGCTTTATCGCATAACAGATTGCGGGCAAATCCAATTCTCCGGCAAGTTTAGAAACACGTTTAGCATTGTTGTTTGAAATAATACATACCTTGAAATTGCGGCTGCGTATTTCTTTAAGCCAACTGCCCACTTCAGCTGAAAATACATCCGAATTTCGCGGTATGATTGTATTGTCGAGGTCGAAGAGGATACCCCGGATACCCGCTTTATAAAGACTGTCAACATTAATATCAAACAATGTAGAAACATAAAGTTTAGGATATAATAACTTGAATATAGACAATTCAATCTATACTCCTAACATTTTTCTGGCTTTATTTAAATCTACGGGTGTATTTACGTTAAAGAAAGCCTCCAAGGGATCGGTAAATTGTCTGATTTCCTCCTGCTCAATAAATTTTACCCTTAAGTAAGGCCAAATAGAAGCAACATTCAGCTCTCCTCTGTTCAGGCAGGATTCGATAGCAGGCAAACATTTTTTACTGTAAAGAGCGTGCAGCGGTTCGCAATAATCATTAACCCTCGGCATAATAATGTCGTAATCCTGTTCACTGCTTTTAAGAATATGTCCCACAAATTTTGGTTCAATAAAAGGCATATCACAGGCGACAATAAAAACAAACTCATAAGAAGCCGCCTTCAGCGCCGCATGAATTCCTCCCAGAGGGCCGCAATTTTTATATATATCGGAAACCATGGTAATATTAAGGTGAACGTATGATTCTACCTTGTTAGTTATAAAAATTATTTCATGAAAAAAAGGCCTGATTTTACTTGTTGTGATTTCGACAAGGCTACCTCTGCCTATATTAATCAAGGCCTTATTTTTACCCATTCGTTTGCTTTTTCCACCGACAAGAACCGCTGCGCTTGCTGGCTGCAATAAAACTCACACCTTCGTCGGTGCACATATTAGGGCCTGCGTGAGGAAAATATCTTTCCAGCCGGAAGCGAAACGTCAAAAAATAATACTGCACCTTTAAAATTTAATCCAGATAGTCCTTCAACTTTTTGCTCCGGCTGGGATGACGAAGCTTCCGCAAAGTTTTTGCCTCTATCTGGCGGATTCTTTCCCTGGTTACGCCAAATCTTTGCCCAACCTCTTCAAGCGTACGCGCCCGGCCGTCATCCAGCCCGAACCGTAAGCGCAACACTTTTTGTTCTCTGTCAGTTAAAGTCGTCAATACCTCATCCAACTGTTCCCTTAACATGGTAAAGGATGCCTCTTCAGCAGGCGCACGCGCTTCCTGATCTTCTATGAAATCGCCAAGATGTGAATCCTCTTCTTCCCCTATCGGGGTTTCCAAAGAAACAGGTTCCTGGGCTATTTTTAAAATATCCCTCACCTTTTCTTCAGATATATTCATCTCCAGGGCAATCTCTTCCGGCGTCGGTTCCCTGCCCAATTCCTGCAGGAGCTGACGTGATACCCTGACCAGCTTGTTTATGGTTTCAACCATATGCACCGGGATACGTATAGTTCTGGCCTGATCAGCTATGGCTCTGGTAATCGCCTGGCGAATCCACCAGGTGGCGTATGTGCTGAATTTATAACCCTTCCTGTAGTCAAACTTTTCTACAGCTTTTATTAGGCCCATATTCCCTTCCTGGATCAGGTCAAGAAAAAGCATTCCCCGTCCCACATAACGCTTTGCAATGCTCACGACCAGACGCAGGTTTGCCTCAGCAAGCCTTCTTTTAGATTCCTCATCACCATTCTCCATGAGTTTTGCCAGTTCGACTTCTTCCTCCGGAGCCAGTAAGGGAACTCTTCCAATCTCTTTGAGGTACATACGTACAGGATCATCTATGCTTACACCCTCAGGAACACTTAAATCAACCTCTACTTCTTCAGGCGAATTATCCAAAGAAGCAGGGTTGCTTACAGGTTCAAGTTCCGGTGTTTCGGGTATTACTTCAATACCCATGCTGGCCAGTTTATCATATACATCTTCTATTTGCTCGGTTGTAAGATCGGCGCCCTGTAAGCCATCCATGATCTCAGTGTAGGTAAGTACTCCTCTCTTTCTACCTTCCTCAATCAGTTCCTTAATGCTGTCTATTTTAATTTCGTTCCTCATACTGCCCTTTCCCCCTCTCCTGAGAGGGTCGAAATTCCCCTGTCAACCTCTAAGAGTTCCTGGAGTTTCTGCAATATGGCCGCCGTTCGCTGATTATCCTGAGTTTTTTCCGACCTGGCAAGCTCTTGCAAAAGGTGGACTCTTTTCAACTTTCTTTCATTAGCCTTTAATACAGTTATTAGATCACTCAAAACATCCTTGCTTTGTGTCCTTATAGGGCTATCTATTAACAGGCCGCTTAATACGGTACACTCTTGATCGTTAAGCCTGCTCATCAACTCCGCCGGATTAAATTCCTCGTTTTGATTAATCAGGAAAAATATTTTATTTAACGTCGGATCCTTCAAAAACTGCTCTCCTAACTCTTCTTTTACAACAGGCAGGTACTCTGGTTCGTGTAAAATCATGCTCAATATTTGCTGCTCGGCATTTTCCTGGGCGTTTAACTGTCTTTGTATTATATTATGCGTTTTTTTAGCAATTTTATCCGAAATTGGCCATTTTTTTCGCTGGTCTGTCTGATATCTTCCAAGCTCACTCTTAACGGCTTCCCAGCTTAGATTGAGATAGGAAGCTACTGTCCTGATGCCCTCTTCCTGATCTGCCGCACTATCCATTACCGCGATATTGTGAATAACCTTATCCAAAACCTGCCTTGCATCTTGATGAGAAAGACTTGCCTGCCGCAGTTTATATTCCAGCAACGTTTCAGTTTTATTAAGCAGATCTTCCCAACCCTGCCTGCCGTTCAGCCTGATATAATCATCGGGATCTTTCCCCTGCGGGATACTTATTACCCGGACACGGCCGCCCAATTCCTGAAGAAGATCCAAGCCGCGCAGAGTTGCATTTACACCTGCAGTATCAGCATCATAGGCAATAAGAACTTCCTTGGTGTAACGGAGCAAGATCCTGCATTGCCCATCAGTCAGGCTTGTTCCCAAAGAAGCAATCGCCCCTGTAAAACCATACTGGTGGGCAGTTATTACATCCATATAGCCTTCCATAACAACAGCAGGTCCGTTTTGCAGAACCGGCCTGGCAAGATTCAAGCCGTATAGAACTTGTCCCTTGCTGAAAACCGGAGTCTGAGGTGAGTTTAAATATTTCGGCAGGCTTTGGCCCGTTGCCCTTCCGCCAAAACCTATTACATGCCCCTGTATATTACAAATGGGGAACATTACCCGCCCGTAAAACCGGTTATGCAGGCCCCTGTCCCCCTGAACAGCAAGACCAAGCTCAATCAGTTCCCCGGGTTGGCACCCTTTATTTTGCAGACAATCCACCAGATCTGTCCAATTCTCCGGCGCATAACCCAGCTGAAAAAGCTCCTGAACCCTTTCTTCCAGGCCCCTGTTCTTTAAATATTCCCTGGCTTGTTTGCCTTCCTGCCGGTTGATCAATACATTCCTGTAGAAGTCCCTGGCCATTTTATTTATTTCCCAGAAACGTTCCTGGCTTCTTGTTTTTTCAATCCTGTCCCGATTACTAACGGGCAGCAATACCCCTGCTTTTCCAGCCAGCCGTCTTACAGCTTCCGGAAAGGTCAGTCCCTCAGAAAGCATGATAAACTTAAAAATATCACCTCCCACACCGCAGCCGAAACAGTGGAAGATCTGTTTTCCGCTGCTGACCGTAAAGGACGGCGTTTTCTCCTGGTGGAAAGGGCAGAGACCAACGTGATCCTTGCCTTTTTTTTCAAGTCGTATATATTCACCGATTAATTCAGTAATTTCAATATGTTGGCGGATAGTTTCAACCATGTCATCTTTTAAGTAGTTCTCCATTATACAGATCACCTTTGGAGACGTTTTTCACAAAATTTTCATGGTGCCGGCGCCGCCGGCATTCAGTTATCACACTTAACTATTCGCTATTTTTATAATATTTCCTTCCCTATTCTACAATTTTTTGTCTAATGCGCTTTGAGATTATACAGGGAAAGGGCTGGGAATAAATAACCTTGTAAACTGCAAAACCGCAAACCTGTCAGTCATGCCGGCAATATAATCACATACAACTCTGTCCACACCAAGCTCTTGTGCTTTTTGCCTGTGTTCGTCAGGCAGATAGTGAGGGTAATCTGTTAAATACTTAAAAAGGTATTGCACCACATGAACCGCCTTTTTCTCTTCTTTTTTTGCCTCCGACCCGATATAGACCCTGTCAAAAAGGAAAGCTCTCAGTTCATCCATGCTCTGTTGGATCTTACCGCTTAAAACAATCGCAGGTTTTTCCCAGCTTGATTCAATCATGTCGGCCACAAGGCAATTAATGCGTTCGCGGTGTGAATATCCCAAGCTTTGAAGACAATTCACCGGCAAATCTGAAACAGAAAGAACACCCCCCCTGATCGCGTCGTCTATATCGTGGTTTATATAAGCTATGCGGTCACAAATTTTGACGACCTGACCTTCCAGGGTTGCCGGCTGTACGCTTCCCGTATGATTTAAGATACCGTCCCTGACCTCCCAGGTAAGGTTAAGACCTGTTCCACCTTCAAGACTGTCAACTACCCTCAGACTTTGTTCGTTGTGTTTAAAACCCTCCCGAAACACACCGTTAAGCGCTTCCTCACCAATATGGCCAAAAGGCCTATGCCCAAGATCATGACAGAGAGAAATTGCCTCAGTAAGATCCTCATTGAGCAGCAATGCTTTGGCAACAGTACGCGCAATCTGCGACACCTCCAGGGTATGTGTCAGCCTTGTACGGTAATGATCTCCTTCGGGAATTATAAAGACCTGAGTTTTCCCTTTCAATCTCCGAAAACTTTTTGAATGGATAATACGATCGCGATCCCGCTGAAAGTCGGTTCGCACACTGCAAAACTGCTCAACTTGAAGACGTCCCCGGCTTAAACGGCTTCGTGAAGCATAAGGCGAAAGATACTTTTCTTCAAGATCCTCCGTACGCAACCTTATTTCCAAAGTTACCCCTTCTTTAACTGTGAAAAAACACCTCCGGAATATAAGAAACCGGAGGCTTAATCTATCTTTAAATAATAATACGTTATTGCATATCCATCTTCCTTCCTGGTTTATAAAAAATTTACCAACAGATTTACTTTCTTGTGATAAATATTGTAAGGTATTCAGTAAAAACCATCTAAAGGGCACGACGTTGCCAACAGCGAACGGTTTGCGAAACACCCAGTTTGTCATGGGGACGGCAGACTGTGTGAAAACTCCAGGATTTAGCTGGAATTTCAGATGCAAAAAGCGTAATCTTAAAGTGATCACGAGGTGGAATAATGGCCTACATTAAAGGCGAAGACCGCAGGCAAATCACTTTTTCCCCAGAAGCAATTGATGATTACGTAAATGAAGATAATCCTGTTAGAATTATAGATCAATTCGTCGGGTCATTGAGTATGCAAGAACTGTGTTTTTTACGAGCAGACCCCAATGTAACCGGCAGACCTCCCTATGATCCCCGAGACTTGTTGAGACTTTATCTTTATGGATACATGAACCGTATCCGCTCATCCAGACGACTAGAAACAGAAGCCGGCCGAAACCTTGAGTTGCTGTGGCTGCTGCAGCGTATAAAGCCCGACTTTAAGACCATTGCTATTGAAAATCCGGAATTTCACTCTAACAAGTTCCAGTATGACAAAGAAAACAACTGCTATGTCTGTCCTGCCGGGCAAACACTCTATTTTTCCAGAATAAGAAAGGTAAAAGATGTTCAATACCAGGTTTACAAAAACTATCGTGCCTGTAGGCAATGCAGGTTAAAAGAGAATTGCACAAAAAACCAAAAAGGCAGAACTGTAAACCGCAACATTGATCAGGACTTACTGGATGAAATACAGCTCCGGATGAATGAAAACATGGCTTTGTATGCAAAACGGCAAATAATGGCAGAGCATCCTTTTGGAACGATTAAGCGATCATGGGGATTTAATTATTTCCTAACCAGAGGCATAGAGTCCACTAGAGCTGAAACACACTTAGCTTTTCTTGCCTATAACCTGCGAAGGGTAATTAATATTCTCGGAGTTAAGGAAATGATCAGCAGGCTGGCTGTTATATAACGGAAACCAGCCTGCCTTTTTGCCTAAGTAAAAAACTGTATAAATACGGTCAGATAAAACCCTTTTTATACTCTTTATCATTGACTTAGACGCTGTGTTATCACACAGCCTAACGGGATTATTGACACATTTATACTTTTAAGACAATACCCCTATTGACACCTGTAAGCCTCTCAATTTGTCTAATTGATAAGCCATGTTCCTCTTTTAACTTTTTCAAATACATATTCCTTTGTTCTACAAAGAAATTTTGATTAGCTTACGTTGTAGATGTCACGAGTTGCGCCGTCGTCCAGGATAAACCGGCATGTACGCAAAGATATGGAAATTATGATTACAGGCCCAGGTACCGGTACGAAGTCAGCCAGGGCCTTGTCTGCGATTTGGTGAAGGACGGGGAGAAGTGAATCCTGGAGAGGGTGTGGGATTGACGAAAAAAACCAACCTAAGAACCGTTATGATTCATATATCTATAGCCTATCTCTATTAGTAAAATTAAAATAGGTGTTCCAACAAGGGCTAATGCTATATAAAAAAATCCATCTTTCCTATTATCAGTAAATATTATGAGAAAAGTCCCGCTAACTATTAAGAGAATGACAAGAATTAAAACAATAAAATAGAATTTTTTCCTTACCTTATTGTTACTTACATCTATCCGGTCGGATGTAACACTTGGGACAACTACGGGCTTTGGTTTTTTAAATACTTTCCAACTTATTTCCATTGAATTAGTTTCGAGTAAGGACGAAATCCATAAAAACCCTCCAGCATTAAAAAAAATGAGAGCATAAGGTTATTCATGCGTGATCTATTTACCATATATGTCACTTATTGGTATTTAATCCCTAGGAATTAGTTTGCACCCAAGGCGACAACAAACGTTTTCGATTGACGTTTGGGTCAACGCTCTCGCCCATAAAGTAGAGTAAGAGCATTACAGGATCCTCATCTATTCCCGCGTATTTAAGAGTGCGGGTCATGACAAAAGGCGCTGCTGAATAGAAGGATTCACCCCAGCGAAGGGGGGTAAATCGCTGACTCTT
>JBAZGB010000093.1:0-7616 GCA_041653135.1 Eubacteriales bacterium
AGACACAATCGTTTTTGGGGAACGCAAATATGAACTCCGTTGAATTTCTGCACCGCCTGAATAAAGTCAAACAAACCAAAGAAAACCATTGGGAGGGGTGTTGTCCGGCGCACGACGATCAAACTGCCAGTCTATGTGTTTCCACCGGTAGCGATGGAAAAATACTTATAAAATGCCAAGCTGGATGTACGACGGAAGACGTTGTATCTCGAATGGGATTAAAAATGTCCGATTTATTTCCAGAAAAACAAATACCAGCACCGCCTATTATCCCCAAAATTGTGGACGTGTATGACTATACAGACGCCAATGGAAAACTTATCTTTCAGGTTTGCCGCTACAAACCCAAAGACTTCAAACAACGCCGCCCCGATCCTGACCATCCCAACCAGTGTATATGGAATATGAACGGAACGCAACGGGTTCTTTACCGATTACCGAAGATATTGGAAGCCGTTAAAACAGGACAAATCATCTGGATTGTTGAAGGTGAAAAAGCTGTTCATGCTGCCGAGGCCATAGGTTTGGTGGCAACAAACGCACCAGGAGGATCGTGCAAATGGAAGGAAGAATATAACGAAATATTCCGTGGCGCAACATGCAATATCATTCCAGACAATGATAAAGCAGGACGAGACCACGCTGCGCTTGTCTCAAAATCTCTACAAGGCATAGCCAAATCGGTACGTATAATTGAATTGCCGGGGTTGCCCCAAAAGGGTGATATTTACGATTTTGTGGAAGCAAGACAAGATAAAGACACCGAAGATATAAAGCAAGAAATATTTAATATTATGGCTCCATCGGAACACCCCGTACCGCAAGTATTAAAACCAATTCCAGAAAAATCTAATATTATTGTTCTCCCCGGCGGAAGTACTTCAATTACTGCGTCTGCCGAACAAATCTTTAATAAAATAGCACCTACCCATAGACTGTTCACGAGGGGAGGAATAGTTATGGAATTGCGTAGGGACGACAAAAAAGGATTGCGTCTTGAAGTTATGAAGGCTCAATCATTCCGTTCCAGAATTGAAAAGATGGGAACACTTTTTGCATGGAGGGCTGGACGTGGAGGCGAAGCCGTATTAAAATCTACCACATGCCCGGCCGATACCGCCGAAGCATTGCTTTCATGCCAATCCGCCGAAGAAATACTTCCAACAGTTCGCGGTATTGCTTCGTGTCCAGTAATGGTTGAAATAGATGGACAACCGCAAGTTTTGGGAAAGGGATACCATTCTGCTAACGGTGGTCTTTTAATCACGGCTGGAGAAAAACCACCAGAAATTTCGCTTGAAGACGCTTATGACAACCTTAGACTTCTTGTTGAAGAATTTGACTTTTCAACTCCAAGCGACCGCTCCCGCGCCTTGGCATCATTTATTACTCCAGCCCTGCGCGTTGGCGGGTGGTTACGAGGCCATATAGCCATTGATATGGCCGAAGCAAACGATAGCCAATCTGGAAAAGGATATAGACAAAATCTTATATTTGCAGTTTACAACGAACGCCCATCCCTCGTTACCCTAAAAAACGGAGGTGTCGGAGGCCTTGACGAATCTATTTCGCAAGCCCTAATTTATGGCCGACCATTCATTCAGATTGACAATGTGCGCGGAAAACTCGATAGCCAATTCATCGAAATGATGATGACTGCTGGCGGGATGATAAGTGCGCGTATTCCGCAAAAAGCCGAAGTCCTCGTTGATTCTCGCCACTTCGTCCTAATGATGACCAGCAACGGCGTCGAAACAACTCCAGATCTCGCCAACCGCTCAAGTATTATTCGAATCCGGAAACGATATGGATATAACTTCAAAACATTCCCCGAAGGAGATTTGCTTGATCATGTCATCGCTAATCAACCGCTTTTTCTTGGCTCGATATTTTCCGTAATTAAAGCATGGCATTCCGCTGGCAAAAAACGCACGACTGATACCACTCATGACTTTCGCGAATGGGCACAGACACTTGGATGGATAACAGAAAATATTCTGCACGAAGCCCCCCTTATGGAAGGCCACCGCCACGCCCAGGAACGAGTAAGCAATCCAGCCCTAACTTGGCTACGCAAGGTTGCCATTGCCGTTGAAACCGATAAACGACTTGAAGAAGAAATCATGGCCAGCGATTTAGCCGAACTTTGCGAAGCACATACCATTGAAATACCTGGCCTTCGTGACCTTAGCGACGAAATCGCACGAAACAAACGTGTCGGAATCCTCATGCGAAAGGCTTTTGGCGACACCACCGAAATCCAGATTGATCGGTGCAAAATCCAAAAAACCGAAAAAGAACACTTTTATCAAGAAAATCAACAATGGAAAACACTCAAGTGTTACATTTTTTCGGCAGGTGTGACAAAAATGCCCGTTTTGCCCGGTTTTAATGAAAAAACCCTATAAACATTGACTTTTTACCAGACAACCAGAATAACCAGAACAACCCATACTAAGCTATAGATGATGTGCCTATTTCTTAGAGCTATCTACCCCTTATTCTGGTTGTCTGGTAAGTATTGAAAACCATCGAATCTTAAAAATTAATCACAAATTAATCAAAATCTATATTAACCCTATCACCATAAACACCTTATACATAATTTACCCACATGACCGGTATCTACTCCATCCTCAACACCGCCAACGGCAAACGCTACATCGGCCAGTCTGTCAACCTTTCACGTCGTAAGTCATACCACTTCAATGCCTTACGCCTTAACCGCCACAAAAACGCACACCTACAAGCCGCCTTCAACCGATATGGAGCCTTTTTCTTCGTGTGGTCTGTCCTTCAAGTGGTTGTTGGTGGTAATGCCTCGTTAGATTCCGCAGAACGCCATTGGATTGCCCTGTACGCCTCTAACGATCCGCGATATGGGTACAATGGTCAGTCGGGCGGACTGACGCGCCCACGGGCATCCTATGCAACCCGTTTACGCATGCAGAAGGCCCAGTCTATGCGCAGAAACCGCTTGCAGCCGGATGTGCGTGACTCTCTAAATTAAGGTTCGCCCTCATATACGCAGTTTTTACGGGGCCACGGGGACCCCTGCCGGGGGTCTGCGGGCGATCAAACCGACAACCAGGACTCATTATCAACGACTTATGACTACGACCACAATATTTAGAATATGCGGATTACATACTATATTGATTATCAATGAGTTACGTTGTCACGTCGCATAATCTTGTTTATGTCTACCATTTTTTAGAGCATTAAACCATTGAAAACATTGAGTCGAACGCATGTTATACGCGCAAATGCTGGAGTTATTGAATGAATAACGGACAATCCTATCTTTACAAGATTATACAATTTGAATTGCAAGAATATACAAAACAGCAAGATCGTTATATTTTATCATTTATACAAAAACAATTCTCATATTTGCAAAAAAGTAGTAGACAATAAGTGGAAGATTATGCGGCGTGCGAAAAAAGTCAATAAAGACGGGCTTGCAAAAAAAGGTGAAAACTTGGCACGGCGACTGCTCTACGTGATTACCAGCCGCGCGGAGTGCGCGGACCGAACCGGCGGGACCGGGAAAAAAAAGGGGGAAAAATGAAAACAGAAACTATCCAAGATCGCGCAAAGCAGATCAGCGAGGCGGCACCGGGCACATATATGCTGGAGCCTATGGATTATCGCGGCAATTATGATATTGCGTGCCGAGCGCATGATATGGGCGATTATGATGCGCTGCAAGCCGCCGTACAGGCGCGGGGCGGCACAATCCAGATCATCAGGGCTAATGGATATCCTTGCGGATATCAGATCATAATCCCAGCGCCCACGGAGTGCTTGCGCAAGGTAGCCCATTGTATGGGCGCGTGGAGATGGGGCTACCCCCGGGGCATACGCACAGCAGTAGTGCGCTATATCCAGCGGCCGGATAAGCGCGGGATATTGCGCTGGTGGAGCGCGGAGGAGATATGCTCTGGCATCACGGCTGCTACGGCCCACTTATATCAGCATCTGGATCATGGATCATTGCACCGCCAAGCGATTGCCAGCCCGGATCGTGATCCGCGTGGATTGAGCGGATGTGAGGCTAATTATGTAGCCGCAACTTAATTGATAGGTAGATTCCGGGGCGCCCGCGGCCCCGGCGGAACCGGGGAACAAGGGGGAAAAATGCATCATGTTAAAACACTAACTGAATTGCAGACCGAACTTAAAGCGGGAACAAAACGGCATCCACTCGTAAGAGCTTGCGAAAAATTATTAGCTCAAGACGCGGGAGCAAAAACAACGGGCCGGGGAAAAGCAACAAACAAAAAGGGGAAACCATGAACCGAAAACAACAGCAAGCAGAAAACATCCTAAACCACGGGCTAAATTAAAGGAGAAAGCAATGGACATTTATCAAGAAATGAAAAACGCGGAGATTGAAATAGACCACCATGAAAGTGATCTTTATGTTCCATGCAACCAAAAAACCAAGGCAATTCTGAATCAATATCAATACCGTGAAAACGTAATTGTATACACTAACAAGCAAGACGGCAAACTTTGGTATGATATCCCTTTTGCCTATTCGCCTTATTGGGAAAAACGGAAACGGTAAGTGCAACGGATAACGGATACGATACAAAGCACAAGTTAAACCTATCGAAAGCCTTGCCGAATATCGAACCAGGCGCAATAGAGCGCGGCGGCATAACGCTTGAACAGATAGGCGCAATCAATGTCCCGGTCTGCTATTACAAGACACAGATCACGGTCCACGGCCAATTTGAACAGATTAAAGGCGGTTATTGTGCGGCAACCGGATATAAGTCTATTGTGCAAAACGGTAACGAAAGCATTGGCATACGCTGGATAGCAGTTGACGGGGGAAAAAAGAAACTTGTACGGGAATGCTCTTATATGTCCGAACCCCGTTTATGGCATTACAACGCCAATTCCACGGAAACAAGCTTGACGTTATGCAAGCCGCTTGACAAGTTGAATGAATTAGTAGAGATCGGCAAGACCGTCCCGCGCAATACGTTTATCGGATCGGTTTCAATAATCCGCGCCCCGCTTTATGGCTTAGCTTGGTTGTCAGTAGATATAGCCGCAATTCCCGAACAAAGTTTATGGAGGTTCATCGGTTATTTTACGGGGATCAATTCTCAATCCGATTATGATACACGGAAACAAGCGGCACAAGCCAAAGAACAGGCCGAAGAAGAACAGCGCAGGATCGAACGGGCAAAGCAAGTTGAAATCAGACAACAGGCGCGGCAAGAGTTTAATGCGAAGATAGAGGCTGAACACGGCTTGAAAGCAGTAACACCGGAAGCCGGAAAGCATTATGTTAGGATATGCAAAGACTTTTTATCCGGCAAGGACGTTTATAAGCATTGCCTTGTTTTTAAGTGCTTTGGCCGCTTAATTGCTAAGTCGCAATCTTATAACACGCTCACAGAAGCGCGGCAGGCAATGATAATCAAGTTGGATATAAAAAGCAAGGGCAAGGAGATAACGGGGCAAGTGTTTTTTGAGTAATGCAACATAACAAAGGGAAAAACACCATGACGACAAAAAAGACAACCGCAACGCCATCCGCGCAACCCACTCCATCGCGCAAAAAGTTTGAGAAAATGCGCCCCGCAATAATGGCGGCACAACGGGCCGATCACACTCCGGGGAAATGGCACGTTGGAGACTTCGGGCTGATATTATCCGAAACCGATAAAATTATCGGGCAGGCGGAGGGTGTTGTAAAAGATGAAAACGCCGCCTTTATCTGCCGGGCCTGCAATAATCACGACAGATTATTGGAAGCGCTGAAAAACCTTGTCGAAGCCGGAGATCATCAAAAAATAGTTTGTTGTGATGTCTTTGTGAGACATTGTTACGAACAAGCAGAATCCGCAATCCGCGCCGCGACCGGCGAACAGAATCAGTAAAGGAACTTAACATGCAGACATTCCTGCCCTACGAAAGTTTTGATCAGTCCGCCCGGTGCCTGGACAGCAAGCGGCTGGGCAAGCAGCGCGTGGAGGCGTGGCAGATATACCAGGCCTTAACCGTGCCGGGGTACGGGTGGAAGAACCACCCAGCCGTACAGATGTGGCGGGATAGGAAATATGCCATACTGAACTATGGCATACAAATTTGCCAAGAGTGGATTCGGCGTGGATTTGCCGATAAAATGATTGGTAGATTTGTAAGCAAACTTTTGTATGAATATCAAATATCAACCGCACTCCCTCCCTGGCTCGGCGACCTACGGTTCCACGCCGCCCACCGCGCAATTTTGCTGGCTAAAAACTACGAGTGGTACAAGCAATTTGGCTGGACCGAAAAACCGGCGGTGAAAATAAACGGCAAGTGGCCCTACGTGTGGCCTGTGTAGAAACAGAAAGGAAATAGAAATGACCCGCAAGCAAATCGCAGAGCAATATGAGCAGCACGCCCCACTCCTGCACAAGCTGTCGTGGCAGTGCGCCCGACGATGCAAATGATGCGGAAACAGATTGCGGCTTTATAAAAAGGAGAAAATAAAAATGAATATGAGTTATTGCCGATTTGAAAACACGCTTAATGACCTACAGGATTGCTCCGAAAATATGGAGGGTATAGACTTGTCCGAATCTGAGCAAAAAGCACGAAAACAAATGATCGCCTTGTGTATTGACATTGCTTGCGATTTCGGAAGCGAAATTGACCGGCCATGTGAGGGGGTGTAAGCGTGTTACCCGAAACTAACCATAATTGCAATGATCATGAAATGGCAAGTCCTACCAGGCCGGACGCCCGGAAAATGGCGTATAGTCAAAGGCGCGTTTGAAGCGCTCAAAGAATACATAACCAAACAGGCCGCCGAGCGCGCGGCGCAACGGCGGGAATCCACAGACGCCGAGATGGAACGATGGGCGCAAAACGTGAAATTGTAACAAGGGGGAAATATGAAAAGTCATTTTGAGGACATAACTTTTACTGCGCTAAAATGCTTCTGGGCCACGATTGCAATCGGTTTGGGAGTGTTTGCGGTATTGCGGATAGGGCATTGGTTAAAAGTGCTAAGTGAAATTGGCAAAGTTTGGACAGGGCAATAAAGTTGACGGTGATCGAAACGATAGGGAATCACGTGTTTCTAAAATGAAAGGACAGAAAAAGTGAAACATTACAATTATCTTAAAGGCTACAAAGCAACCAATGCAGACATGACTTGCCACGGATTTAAGTTCGAGATCGGAAAATGGTACAAGCATAAAGGAAAACTAAAGTTATGCGAAAGTGGGTTCCATTTTTGTATATATCAAAGTGGACCTCGGAGTTATTACAATGAGGTAGGCACACGATTGTTTGCCGTCGAAGCCCGAGATGCTATTGAAGAATATACACCGGGAGCAGATTTAAAAATTGTATGCCGTGAAATCCGGTTTATTTCCGAGATTAAGATTGATGGCTACGGGAACACCGGCGACCGGAACACCGGCTACGGGAACACCGGCGACCGGAACACCGGCGACGGGAACACCGGCCGCTGGAACACCAGCGACGGGAACACCGGCGACGGGAACACCGGCGACCGGAACACCGGCGACCGGAACACCGGCTACGGGAACACCGGCCGCTGGAACACCAGCGACGGGAACACCGGCGACGGGAACACC
>JBAZGB010000094.1:0-7595 GCA_041653135.1 Eubacteriales bacterium
GGCTAAAATAGTATCCAAATATTTATTGATTCCGATCATTATAACATCTTATTTTTCATCGGACGCTTTTTGTTTTTGCTTTGATGAAGTAGCCTGCCGGTATAATATTTCTGCGGATATTTTATATGCAATTGCAAAGATAGAATCTAATTTTGATCCGAGTGCCGTCAATTGGAATAAAAATGGATCTTATGATTACGGTGTAATGCAAATCAACTCCCGATGGTATAAAGTTCTTGGTGCTGATGCATGGTCACAATTAGGCGATCCCTGTTATAATGTTAATGTAGGAGCATGGATTTTAGCCGGATGCATGAAAAGATACGGTTATACTTGGGAAGCAGTTGGTTGCTATAATGCAAGTAGTAAAAATAAGCGTAACTGGTACGCTTATAAAGTATGGCGTGCTATAGCTAAAATGAAAGGGAAGTGAATTACTTTAAAACATGCAATGGGGGGAATCCAATATAAGAATGCCAATAAATTATTGGGTAAAAGGGGAAAATGAAATATCTAGGCAAGAATTCACCATTTTGTATTGATCTCAAGTTTTTCTGCCATTTATTATCTTCCTAAATATGTATCAGAATGGTTTTTATGCTTATTCCAGTTTTCAATATAAATCTCTGCCAATTTCTTATTCCTAATTATCAACAAATTCTCCGCATTTTTTTCTTCCGCAGCTTTGGTAAAATTAAAACTTCCGGTTATTACAGTTTCCTTATCAATAATTATGATCTTGTTGTGGGCGATGGCATGTTTGGAATCTATATAGGTGGCCACTCCCATGTGGGCAGTGAAATCGCCAGCACTGTATTTTTTTGATTTGTTGGATTTATCCAGGATGATTTCTACATGGACTCCTCTCTTGTGGGCATTTACAATAGCTTTTGCAATTGGCGTTGATGTAAATGAATATGCCTGAATAAGTATCTCTGTTTTTGCATTATCTATTTGCTCCACTATTACACGTGTGCAGCCGCCATAGGGAGAGAAACAGACATTTGCGACGTCAACATTAAATGCGAAAACAGGAAGGGTAAAAATGATCATACTCAAAACTAAAAAAATGATTGCGGCAATTTTTTTCATGAACTCTCCTTAAAGATGAAGTAAAAATAATTATATATTATAGGAAAAATTTTTCTTGAAAATGATAATTTACATAGTTCTTCCTCTTCGCCCGCATGTATTGCTTACATATACATGATTACGGATCAGATGGTAATGCCGACTTTCTATTTTACTTCTCGGTGAATATCAAAATTAACTTGAAATTTTAAAAGCTTAAGAGTAAAAATTACAAATATGGCAATTCATTGAGTGGTTTACAAATCTACACATATGGCGTGTGATTGCTTGAATACTGAGACATCGTTTTTCCAATAATACAGCAGTTTGTTTTTTAATCAAATATTTTTGATTTCTATTGCTACATTAGGGAAATTGATAATTAACGAATATTGAATATGTTCGATCATAGAGGCTTGGAACTATTAAATCTATTATGATGTTAGTGTTGCAATATAGTAGCAGATTGGGGAGTTGACGGATATGAAAAATCTTTCCATAGGTTCGTCTTTTGCTTGGCAAATAGCAGCCAATGAGGCAGCGGCAGGAAAATTTCAGTTTATAGAAAAAGAGCACATATTAATTGGCATCTTAAGCCTTGAAAAGTTGGTCATGTTAGATCCTGGGAAATTAGGGTTAAAGTCGCAAGACCATCTGGTGATTCAATTAGAATATGAATTTATAGATGATTTGCTTCACGAGTTTGAAATAGACTCTACAAAGCTCAGGCGCGGACTTCGGGACAAGTTAGGTAAAGGTGATTTTGAAAACACTGAAAAAATTGTTCACCGGAGTGATGCATGCAAAGATATTTTTAAACACGCAGAGGAATTTGCAAAATCTTCGAAAGAGATATCGTGCATCCATATTTTTAATGCCTTAATGGAAAACCCCAAAGGTATTATAAGCAAATTAATCAAAGCGTCAGGCGCTGAGCAAGAAGATTTAAAGCTACGTGCTTCCGCTTTAATTGATGTTTGGCAAAAGGGCGACCGGGAGCCTGTTAAAGTTCACACCGGTAAACAAAAGGAGACTGAAAAGGGCACTCATTATCTCATCAAGTATGGAAGAGATCTCACTCTTGAAGCAAAGGAAGGAAAGCTTGGCCCATTTATTGGCAGGCGTAAAGAACTTCTTAACGTGATTCAAACCCTTGCCCGCCGTTCTAAAAATAATCCTGTACTTGTGGGCGAAGCCGGTGTGGGAAAAACGGCAATTGTCGAGGCATTGGCATTACGCATTGCTGAGGGTAAAGATTCCAAGTTTCTTGCTGGAAAGAGGATCATAGAAATAAACATCAGTGCTTTGATTGGCGGGACAAAATATAGGGGTGAATTTGAGGATAGGCTTTCTCATATCATTGAAGAGGCACGCGCTCATCCTGAGGTGATAATCTTTATTGATGAATTGCACAATGTTGTCGGTGCCGGTCGCGTTGAAGGGGGAATGGACGCAGCCAATCTTATGAAGCCTGCTCTTGCTCGCGGGGATTTGAGATGTATAGGAGCCACTACAATTGCGGAATACCGCCGTTATGTTGAATCAGATCAGGCATTGGAACGTCGGTTTGAGAAAATTATCGTTAACGAGCCAAGTTCGGATGAGACCATGGAAATGCTCAAAGGCATTCGGCCCAAATGGGAGAAACATCACGGAGTCAAAATTACCGACAAGGCCCTGCAGGCGGCTGTAGATCTTTCTATTCGATTTGATGTTGATCATCAGTTACCTGACAAGGCTATCGACCTGGTGGACAAGGCGGGAGCGCGCACACGCATACCATTATTGAGTGGCTGGGTAGAAGGGATAGAAAAAAATACGGAGGTAACAGAGCAAATAATAGCAGAAGTTATTTCGGAAAAAATGGGTTTGCCCCTGGATATAATCACGGGACATATAGAAGGCATGAAGAAACCTCGGTTGTTAGGGTTAGAGTCATTTTTGAAAAATAGGATCATTGGTCAGGATGAAGCCATAAATCTTATATGCCAAAGGCTCCTTATCAGTCACGCTGGTTTAGCAAAAAGGCGCGGCCCTCTTGCAGTGTTTCTTTTCCTCGGACCAACCGGAGTTGGGAAAACTGAAATGGCAAGAGCCCTGTCAGAATTTCTTTTTGGAAATGATATGCAATTGATACGTTTCGACATGTCTGAATTTATGGAGGAGCATAGTGTTTCCAAATTGATCGGATCTCCGCCTGGATATGTTGGCTATGATGAAGAAGGACAATTGACCGGACAACTGCGAACGAAGCCTTATTCAGTGGTGCTTTTTGATGAGGTCGAAAAAGCGCATCAAAAGGTTTTTGATCTATTCCTTCAATTATTTGATGAGGGCCGTCTCACTGATGCAAAGGGCAGAACTACTGATGCAAGAAATGCAATCTTTATCATGACGTCAAACATTTCTGCGGATAAGAATATCGACAAAATAGGGTTTGGAAACCAGGATAACGCTAATTTAAAGGCCGCTGTAATGGAAGAGGTTCAGAAGTTTTTTCGCACTGAATTTATTAACCGTATAAATGAGATTATTATTTTTGGATCGCTAAATGAAGACCATATCAAGAGAATCCTGAAACCAATGCTTACTGAGATTAGTGATAATGTAAAAGCAAAATATAATGTCACACTTAAGATTGAAGAGGATGCCGCAAAATTTGTTGCTCAGATGGGGTATAATATAGAGTGTGGAGCAAGAGAACTGCGCAGGGCAGTTGAAAGGCTCGTTCAAATTCCACTAAGCGATTTAATATTAAGTGGCGAGTTGAAACAATGTTCAAACTGGAAAGCTGTTTGTGGTAGTGAGGGAATTATTATTATCCCGCAATAAAATTCGCTAACTTCATATAGAGTGAGCCTATGCCGATAATTAATGAAGGCGATAATATCAAAGACACTTACGAAGTTGAAAGATTTCTTGGAGAAGGTGCCTTCGCCGAAGTATATCGCGTCAAACACAAATTCCTTGGTCGTCAAGCTATGAAGCTTTTCAAACGCGTCGGGATGACACAGGGAGAAATAGAAGAAATGCTGGGCGAGGCTATTTTGCTTTCCCGAATCGGTCACCCCAATATTGTGCGCGTCTTTGACGCAAATATTTTCGAATCACCCAAGGGTACTTGCGGTTATTTCACAATGGAGAATGTCTCCGGCGGTAGTCTTGATAAGTTCTGGCGTTCATACGGGACAAACTTTATTCCTATTGAAACGACTATAGACATCATGTTGCAGGTATGCCGAGGACTGGCTGTGGCACATGATGAAGATCCCCCTGTTATTCATCGCGATATAAAACCGCAAAATATTCTTATCGGATATGAGGCCGACGGATTACGGGCACGTGTGAGTGACTTCGGACTGGCAAAGAAAGTCAATCCACTTACACTAATGGCCACAGCTGCTGGTACGCTTGCTTTCAAGCCGCCTGAAGCGTTTTCAAAGAAAAAGGCTGATTCATGTGCCGGTGATGTGTGGGCACTTGGCGTTACGCTTTATATGATGCTGACAGACAAACTTCCATTTGAAGTGGATAGTGATCTCGGCTGGTCTAATAAAAAGGCTTTTGAAAAAGAACTTGTGCCACCAAGTTTCTGGAATATAGAAGCCGATCCTGTAATCGAGAAAGTGATCCTACGTTGCTTAGAGTTGAATCCCTCCAAACGCTATCAGAATGCAAGAGAATTGCTTGATGCTCTCAAAAGCTGGAAGAAACCAGCCCCCTCCAAAAAATCGCCCCCAATCAAGAGGGACTCTTTAGGAGAATCAAAAAGCGGGTTCGGTGCTCATTCGCCGATTGATCAAGAGGCGGGTAATAAACTGGCGAATTTGGCAATCAAAAAGGCTAAGGAAGATGGCCGTTTGTTCGAAGCCGCTGACATCATGGAAGAGGCATTCAATAAGTCGCCTTCACTGCGCGAGAAATATGCAAACCAGGTGCGATTGTGGCGTTGCGGAGTAAGCATGTGATTTTTTGAGGAGTTCATACAAAGAAGTGGTATATTACAAACCGGACATTGTTGAGCTAAACAAATCTGCAGAGAAGGGAAATGCTGATGACCAGTTCTATCTAGGTAGATATTACGAGCAAGGTGAGTTTGTTCCACAGAACTATAACGAGGCTTTAAAGTGGTACCGAAAGGCAGCTGAGCAAGGTCATAAGTCTGCCCAGAGGGAATTGGGCAAAATGTATCAAAATGGTGACGGTGTTCCAAAAAACTTCGCCGAGGCCGTAAGATGGTATCACAAAGCAGCGATACAAGGTGATGCGGTTGCACAATTCAATTTGGGATTAATGTTCCAAAACGGTCAAGGCGTTTCCCAGAACAACAGTAAGGCTATAAAATGGTATATTAAAGCGGCGGAACAGGGAAACGCAGAAGCCCAGAATATTCTGCAAGAGATACAAAAAAATTACGATAAATGTGATGGCCAATCTAACTATGAACTCGTTTCAGTGGACGATGGTGATGTCCCACCGGATGATGTCGAGGATGTGAATCGGTGTCGTAAGGCCGCTGAGCAGGGAGATGCTGATGCACAATATCGTCTGGGAAATATGTTCTTTACTGGCAAAGGTGTGGATGAAGATAACGAAGAAGCCATTAAATGGTATCGTAAGGCTGCGGGACAGGGACAAGCTGGTGCTCAATATCAGCTTGGTGAAATATACTATTGGGGTCAATGTGTAGACGAAGATTATCATGAAGCTGCAAAATGGTATCGTGAAGCTGCGGAACAGGGAAACGCAGAAGCCCAGAATAAGTTGGACTTGATGTACGAAGAAGGTAAAATTTCTCCAGACGATGATTTTGAGGATTATCAAGATGATATTTCTGATGATGTCCCGCCCGATGATGTCGAGGATGTGAGTCGGTATCGTAAAGCAGCCGAGAAGGGTGACGCAACTGCCCAGTTCAATCTGGGAGTGCGTTATGCTCAAGGTGAAGGTGTTCCACAGGACTATACTGAGGCCTTGAAATGGTATCGTAAGTCTGCGGAGCAGGGAAACGCAGGTGCCTATAACAATATAGGAGTTATGTACTATAACGGAACAAGTGTTCCGCAAGATGACATCGAAGCCTTGAAGTGTTTTCGCAGGGCAGCTGAGCTAGATGACAAAAATGGACAGAACAATGTGGGGATCATGTACGAGTACGGGAAAGGTGTTCCGCAAAGCGATTATGAGGCCGCGAGATGGTATCATAAGTCAGCTGAGCAGGGGTTCGCAGCTGCCCTGAATTCTTTGACTAGAATGGGTGATAAGGGAAATGCTGATGCCCAGAATAATCTGGGCTGGATGTACCGAAACGGCAAAGGTGTTTCGCAGGACGATACTGAGGCTGCGAAGTGGCGTCGGAAGGCCGCTGAACAAGGTAATGCGAATGCCCAGAATAGTTTGGGTTGGATGTATCAAAATGGCAAAGGTGTTCCGCAGGACGATGCTGAGGCGGTTAAATGGTGGCTCAAAGCTGCTGAGCAAGGGAATGCTGATGCCCAGTATAATCTGGGCTGGGTCTACCTAAACGGTAAAGGCGTTCCACAGGATGATGCCGAGGCCATGAAATGGTATCGCAAGGCCGCTAGGAATGGAAGCACAGATGCTCAGAAAAGTTTGGATCGGCTGAAAGCCAAAGGTATTAAGATAGACAAGGATGAAAGCGAGCCTGCTTCGGAGCGAAGAACTGCGTCAACCACGTCGGATTCTAAGGAGAGAAAGTCAAGAACGGTTGGTGATCGTCTACACGATAATAAAGAATGCAAAGCTCTCCTTGATGCATGTACTCCCAGACTTTATAAACAGAATGTCTTTCGCATCAGTGGTATTCATATTGATGTATCTCCGCGCGACATCAAGCGTCGATTTGACGACTTGAAAACTGCCGCAGAAATGAATGATCTTGGGGATGAGCTTAATCATGCTTTTGCACTTAATCCTATGCCCAATATCGATCAAATACGCGAAGCTGCCCAAAGAATTCAAGATCCAGAAAAGAGAATTATCGATGAATTCTTCTGGTTTTGGCCTTTAGACTGGTGCAAAAGCGAAAACGATTCTGCTCTGGATGCACTCAGACATTGCGATCCTGACAAAGCTCAAAAAATATGGTCGGACGCCTTATCAGACAATAATGCGCCTCAGTGCACAATTGCAAAACATAATCTTGCCGTTTTTCATCACCTTAAAGCCATTGATTCAGAGATTAAAGCTCTTGACCACGATCTATCGGCTGAAGCACTAAATGCAATATCGAAGGATTGGCGCACCTGTTTCAAATGGTGGGAAGATCTTGTTGACGATGATGAATTGTGGAGTTTGATAGCCGATAGAATTCGCACAATTGACGACCCGCGGCTTACAACCGGTTTTACCCGTCGCTTATGTGCTACACTGCCTGAGGCCATGGATAAAATCAATGCCATGCTGGCTATTGATTTTGCAGAGAAGGGTAAGTTATCTCAAGCAACAAATCACATCATCTATATGAAAGAGACCCACCAAGGAAAAGATGATGTCTCTAAAAC
>JBAZGB010000095.1:0-7462 GCA_041653135.1 Eubacteriales bacterium
ACAAGTTCTTTAAATTCACGATCATACCTTGCCTGTCCCATTTTGAATACCTCCCTTTTTATTATAGGGGTATTCTTAATGTCTATCAAAACTGGGCAAGGTCACTTCTGCATACTCTTTCTGTTCCGCAGATACCATTTGCAGATAGTCCTCAAATCGAGGTTGTCTGTGCTTTAGTTTGTCGCTTTCAGTAACTTTCATTGACCAACACCTTTGGTTCAGCCCTTCCTCCAGCATCGCGATGCCTCTGTACTATGGCTTCGGCTGACTTCTCACGATAAATCCTGTTTCAAACGGGCTTCATACTCTGTTTCCGCCCGTTCGTGAGACCTCCCCGGGTAAGAGCGCAGTCTTTCCTTCCATCTATCTGCCACATCTACACCGTAAGTTTCCGGATAGTTTTGGGCTTCAGTTTGTGTTGCAACCTTACCCAGCTTACGTATGCCTAATGTGATTTCTGTTCGTCAGACCAGAAGTTTGCCTCCGGCTTCCTTCAGATTCCACCTCCCGATGGACACCCTTGCCCTTGGCTATGTGCTTGGCGCTATCAACCCGCACTCGGGACTTTCACCCGTTAGACTGCGCCCATGCCGGGCGCACCACCACAAACAGGCCCCGCAAGGAATTGCGGGGCTGGTGTGTGTACGGAATCTTTTTTATATTGCGCTTGATTATGTTTTAAAGTATAATCAAATGAGCATATGTTCATAATCTACACAAAGGAGGTTGGGAGAAGTGAAAATAGCAATGCCTTATCTGCAGGGCAGGATTAACGAACACTTTGGAATTAGTCAGGAATTTATTGTTTTTGATGTTAATGAAGGTAAAATTAATGACAAGAAGGTACTTTCCGGCAGGGGCCGCGAGCACAACCATGGTGGATTGGCAGAACTGTTAATAAGGGAAGGTGTGAATGTAATTATTGCTGGTGGAATGGGACCGCCGATGGAATATGCTCTTAATTCAGCAGGTTTTAAAGTGATCACCGGCGCTTCAGGCGAAGCCGAAAAAGCAGCCTCTGATTTTATAAGCGGCCAACTGGTTACAAGTTCAATAGGGTGTAACCACGGTTGTGGTGAACATGAACATCCTGGCCATTTGTCAAAGTAAGCTTGTAAATCAATCTTACATCCAAGATTTATTTTTTTATAGTAAGTTGAAGCCGGGTCCGTTTTATATAGCCCGGCTGTTTGTTATTCTGCAGCGTCTTAAAAGGGAAACAAGAAAAGTAATCGAATACTACATGGCAAATAAGTTAATCAAGTAAAGAGACAATTAGTTATCGGGCTAAGGGTTGCTTTTACCGGACAAGGAGGCTGTTTATTATAACCTGGTCGGATTTTAAGCAGGTAAAGGAATATTGTTTCACAGACATTTTATATGAAAAAAAATATCACCGGGAATTGGCAGGCGGTGTTGCTCGAATTACAATCAACCGGCCGCAAAAGCTAAACGCCTTGACGGATTATGCAATAAACGAAATGTTCAAGGCTTTTTATGATGCGAGTCACGATTTGTCAATAGGAATTATAGTGCTTACTTCTGTTGGAAATAAGGCGTTCTGCGCAGGAGGAGATTTAGAATGGGAGAAAAAGGGCTTGAAGGATATGATCTACCAGGGCAAGTCCCCTATACATATCTTAAGGATGTCGCGCAAGCCGGTTCTATCAGCGGTCAAAGGATACTGCCTGGGAATGGGCAGCCTGCTCTCCTGCTTCAGCGATTTTACCATTGCTGCGGATAATGCAGTTTTTGCCCAGGCCGGGCCGACTGTGGGCAGCCCGGTTGACGGTTTTTTAGTGGCCTATTTTATAAAGGTAGTGGGAGCAAAAAAAGCGCGTGAACTTTTTATGCTCTGCCGCAGGTATACTGCTTTAGAAGCGCTGGAAATGAAATTAGTCAACATGGTAGTTCCCCTGGAAAAAATAGATCAGGAAGTGGATAGATGGTGTGAGGAAATTTTGGCCTTGAGCCCGGGATGTATAGAAGTCCTGAAGGCCAGCTTTGACATGGAAATTGATTATATAGCCGGATCCCTGGGTAAACTGTCCGGTTTGATGTATCCGGACTGGTTTGCCGGTTTGGAAATAAAAGAAGGCCAGCAGGCGTTTTTTGAAAAAAGAAAACCCCGTTTCTGGAAATCACGCATTAAAAAAGAATCAGGAAATAATAGTAAAGATTCTGTGGTTTCCGAGGCTTAGTTGTATTTATGAAATAATATTTGTTTACTAAAGAAATTGTTACAGAAAGCTAAAAGGAAAAGATAAGATGAGTAATTTATAGTATAATGACATCATCCTCCTTTAAATAAAGTGGGGGGCTGTAAAGTGGTTCCAAACACCGAACTTAAAAACCGCATTATACAATTTTGCCGGGATGCAGGAGCAGATCTGATTGGTTTTGCATCAGTTGAGCGCTGGGACGAGGCAAACGAGGTTCCTCCCCAATTCAGGCCCCAATCGCTCTGGGAACCTGCGCGTACAATCATAGTTATGGGAGTGGGTATGCCGCTTCCGATTATTGAGACAACACCTTCCATCCTTCACAAAGAGACCTATACCACCTCGAACAGCGTTCTTGATGCGATGGCCTTCAACCTTGTCCGTTATCTGATCCGCGTGGGCAGCGCCGCATATTTTTTTACCCGGGACGGATACAGCAGTCTCAGGATTTTCAGATACAAGCCAGCGGCGGCGTTCAGTCATAAAATGGCGGCCAAGTATGCGGGTCTGGGGACTGTCGGTTTAAGCAATTGCCTGGTTACTCCCGAGTTTGGCTCCCGGGTGCGTTTTGTATCTGTTTTTATCTCTGAATCTTTAGAACCCGATCCGGTGATTGAAAAAGACGTCTGCATCAAGTGCGGCGCCTGCGCCAAATGCTGCCCCGTGGATGCTATCACTATGAGTGAAGACGGGTCAAAAAGCGACTTTCACTTACTGCCCTGTCTGGAACGGCATATTGAATTGGTTAATGAAAAAACATATCCGTGCGGGATATGTACAAAAGTCTGCCCCGTCGGGAAGGATCGCCTGGTTTATAAGCAAAAGGGCATTATGAAGAAATACCTTGATGAAAAAGAGGCGCTTGACGCCTTTCCCGACGACCCAAGGTATAAATCATGGAATCATGTGCGCAAATACGGAAGCTGGAATAAGGATGACCGCGCCAAAGCGGTAAAAATAAATCAAGAAAGCGGGGGAAATGATCATGACGATTAATAACCTTGAACAATTTGCCGATCAGTTCAGTACTTTGCTGAAGGGCAGACCCGAATGGCCGGACCTGTTGAAAAACGGCCGGGACATGCTCAGCCAACTGGTTTCCAATTTCAACTGGTTCAAACCAATCTTGACAAAATTGGCGCTTGACGACGCTTTCCTGAAATCGCAATGGCATTCCATTGACCCCAATGATATTCAAATCTACCGCAGCCCTGAAAAACTGTTTACCGTCCGGGCTTTTATCTGGGAGCCAAATGTTTTTTATCCCATCCATGACCATGGCGCCTGGGGCATTGTGGGCGCCCATATAAATCAAATAAGAGAAAGAAAGTTTGACCGGGAGGATGACGGGAGTGACGACAATTATGCCGAGGTTATCCAGACGGCTGACGCAATTCTTTCTCCCGGTCAAACAACCTATGTTTTAGCCCTAAATAAAGGTATACATCAAATGCAGGCTGTGAATAACAATGCTTCAGTTACTATTCACGTTTACGGATCTCCGGAGCGTAAAGGTTATATTTATTATTTTAATCCTCACAATAAGGCCGCCCATCGTATGTACCCGCCGTCAGTCGCAAAAAAGATACTTGCCATCAGGACACTAGGTTCAATACCTGAATCATGGGCTGAAGATGTGCTGCACGATGTTGTCAATTCCTCCGAACCCGAATTTATCCGGAATGAAGGCCGGTATTCGCTGATTAAGCTCCAGGGGTGACAGGCAAGGATTTAAGCTTCTCTGTAGATAAATAATACAAGCATAATACAAGTATAAAAAATCATTAACATTTTTTAAAGCCTTTCAGGAGGGATAATGAAAAAATCGCTTGTGCTTGCAGAAAAACCCAGCGTAGCGAAGGAAATTGCCAGGGTTTTAAACTGCAGTGTAAAAAATAAGGGTTTTATGGAAGGACCTCAATTTGTAGTGACCTGGGCGCTGGGTCATTTGGTTACCCTTGCTGAACCTGATGAATATGATCAGAAATATAAGAACTGGGTTTTGGAAGACCTGCCCATGCTGCCGGCCAGCATGAAACTGAAAGTAATCAGGCAGACTTCCCACCAGTTTCAGGTAGTCAGAAATCTTATGAATAGGGAAGATTTAAAGGAACTGGTCATTGCCACGGACGCCGGCCGTGAAGGGGAACTGGTGGCCCGCTGGATTATGGCTGTCGTACACTGGAAAAAACCTTTTAAACGCCTGTGGATCTCGTCCCAGACCGACGCCGCCATCCGGGAGGGATTTGCCAGTTTAAAGCCCGGATCTTCCTATAATAACCTGTTTGACGCTGCTGTTTGCAGAGCCGAGGCTGATTGGCTGATCGGGTTAAACGTAACCAGGGCGTTAACCTGCAAATTCAACGCTCAGCTGACCGCCGGACGGGTGCAGACTCCCACACTGGCCATGATTGTTAACCGGGAGGAAGAAATAAAACAATTCATTCCGGTTGATTACTGGACTATCCGTGCTGATTTCGGGGATTTTTTCGGCGATTGGCGGGATAAAAAAGGGAACAGCCGTATTTTTGACTATGCAATGGCAGAAGCGTTGGCTGCAAAGCTGCAGGGTCATCAGGGAATAATTGGGGATATCCAGACGGAAAGCAAGAGCGAACTGCCCCCACTTGCTTACGATTTGACCGAACTGCAAAGGGATGCCAACAGACGTTACGGTTTTTCGGCTCAGAAGACGCTTTCTGTCTTGCAGGATTTATACGAACAGCATAAACTTGTAACCTATCCAAGGACCGACTCGCGCTATATTACTTCGGACATGGTTCCAACTTTGCCTGCCAGGATAAAAAGCATCGCCGTCGCGCCATATGCCGACTTTGTAAAGCCGCTCCTGCTCAAACCCATAACACCTTCAAAACGCTTTGTCGATAACAGCAAGGTTTCCGACCATCATGCGATAATCCCCACCGGGGAGCCTTTGCGTTTGACGTCTTTGAACGCGGAAGAAAGAAACCTGTATGATTTAATTGCCAGGAGGTTTATTGCTGTTTTATATCCTCCCTACCGGTATGATCAAACCACCCTGATTACCGTAGTTAATGGAGAGAAATTCTATTCCAAGGGCAGGGTTGTCAAAGAAAAGGGCTGGAGATCGGTAACTTCCAAAGCAGATGAAAAAGATTCTTTAAATGATGAAACACTTCCCGATCAGATATTGGCGAAATTTAAAAAAGGTGAGCCGAAGCAGGTGAAAGGCATTAAAATCAACAAGGCAAAGACCAAACCGCCCGCCCGTTACACCGAGGCCACCTTGCTTACCGCCATGGAAAGCCCGGGCAAGTTTATTGAAGATGAAGAGCTTCGTGAAACAATGAAGGGATGCGGATTGGGAACACCGGCCACCCGTGCCGAGATCATCGAAAAATTGCTCTACAACAACTATATCGAGCGCCAGGGCAAAGAACTTACCCCTACATCCAAAGGCATACAGTTAATCAAACTGGTTTCTCCGGCGTTAAAATCACCTCAATTAACGGCGCAGTGGGAGCAGAGGCTGTCCAATATTGCCAGGGGCGAGGGCAGTAAAATTGAATTTATGGCCGACATACGCTCAAACGCACTTGAATTGGTTAAAAGCATTGCTGCAGACACGGCTTCGTACAAAGCGGACAATATTTCCAAAACAAAATGTCCTGTCTGCGGTAAATTTATGCTGCTGGTCAAAGGCAAAAGAGGCAGAATGCTGGTTTGCCAGGACAGGGCCTGCGGTCACCGGCAGCCGGAAAGCGAAGGTTTTGGTTATCAGGCTTCCAAAAACGAGAGCAGAACGAACCAGAAACTCATCGCCAGGTACAGCGATCAGGGCTCCATCGGAAATAATCTTGGGGAGATGCTGAAGGCGGCTTTGGATAAAGAAAGCGACGCTGAATAATGAAGTTTAATCTGGCGAATAAAAACTTATAACCTGAATAGACTTCCCACACTGTTTAGAATAAACGAATCTTTAAATTCCCCGGCAAGAATATGCATGGCTTCCCAGCCGGTACAATGCATGGGCGCCAGTAAGGCGGGGTTCATTTTTTTCAGGCGGCGTACAGTTGGATCGATAATTTGTCCGGAAAGCGGGCCGCCAAGGTGGAAACCTCCCATTACCGCATAGATTTTTTCTATACCGCTCATCCTCCGGGCCTGTTCAACCGTATTGATAATCCCCCTGTGCGCGCAGCCGGAAATAACAACCAACCCTTTGCCGCGCACATTGGCCGCGATGCTTTGCTCCTCGGAAACATCGTCTTTGACCAGGTTTATGCCGTCATCGAGATATAAGTTTGAAGTACCCTGTTCGAACTCTGTGATCATCGGTATTTCACCGGTTGCGGCAAAAAAACCATTTCCGAAAAGAATAGGCAGTTTATTTTCAATAACCTGCGCTCCTGCAGACTCCAGTTCTTCCTTTTTCAATACAGTATATTTAATTTTTTCCCCGTCGGGTGTTAAACGTATGCGCGAGTCTTGGAACACTCCCGGGTGACAGATTAAAGAAAAGCTTTTTCCAATTGCAGCGGCCAGTCTGGATAATCCCCCAAAATGATCTATATGGCCGTGGCTTAATACTACTGCTTGTATTTCCGGCAAATTGACGTTAAGCAGATTAAGGTTGTGAATTATGCCTTTCCCTGACCAACCCGCATCCAGCATGACCGCACTTTCTTCGTTTCCTCTTTTTGCCCTTAAAAGCAAGGAGAATCCATGTTCAGCAAAGAGAGTGTCGTACCTGACTAAGCCTTTTTCATTTGAACTAAACCTTTCCACAGCAGGGGAAGAGCTGGCGCTCGCGTCGGTATAATTATCCATCACAGAAAGGATTTCTAAATGATCAATTTCTGTTAACGAAACTTTACCGGACATATAATTATCACCTTCTAAAATTAATGTTTTCTATTTCCCTTATTCCAAGAGTATTGAGCATAAAGCCGGGTAAATGATATCATATTAAAAATGAACATACCAGCAGTCAATAATAAAATTAAACTTAGAGCCAGGACACCCGCAATGTGTGTCAACAACCCCGTCCCCCTGGCAGTCCCCCTGGCAAAAAGTTTTTGTTGCAATTTCAGATATTTTACAATAAAATTTATGAGCATATGTTCAATAAGGAGAAAAATAACAATGCCCAGGAAACGGTGTTTAGGGATGGTTGATAACCTGCCCTGCTGCCAGAAGTTTATTGCCGAGGGCCAACAGTTACAGACTCCTTTGGTGCTCGCCATAGAAGAACTGGA
>JBAZGB010000096.1:0-7254 GCA_041653135.1 Eubacteriales bacterium
TAGAGACAGGGAAAAACTGGAAGGTAAGGCGGGGGAAATGGTGGGTGTGGAGGGCAGTTCAACCGCCTCCGCTCTAAGCTCCCTGCGATATCAAAAGAAGAAAGAGTTCATCGAGGAAGGCTGGAAACTGGCAAAGAAGATACTAGATGAGATGGCAGAGAAGATACCAAACGCCAATTTCAAGGACCTGGCCACCGGCATGGGCATCCTGTTTGACAAGATCGCGCTGGCCAGCGGTGAGGCCACAGCCCGCACTGAGACAGGCAAAACCGTAAGCAGGGAGGACATGCTGGACGCTGCAAGGGATGCGCTGGACGAAAAGATCGGCAAGAACAAAGGCAAAACTGCCTGATATTACCAGGCAATACCCTTTTGGTACAAAAAGGGTATTATATTCGCCTGTTTTTGGCCTATAGGCTACCTGCCTGGTAGGGTATAGGCTTGTAAAAGGTCATTCGCGCCTGGTGGAGGGTACAAATTTACAATTTGTGCCCGGATGCCAGGCCTTTTGTGTGTGTGCGGGGTAGCTGGCCAGCCTGACCGACCAGAGCAGGGGACCGTCCCTTGTCAACCCGTCGCCCAGGGCGGCCTGACCGGGGACCATGGGCAGCGGCACCCCCCCCACGGTCAAAAACCAAACGGGGACCGGGGGTCGGTCGCCCATGAGGTCCACTCCCGGCGCGTTACCATTTTTCATAAAACAACTTCCAGTATTTAGAAGATATCTAAAGCTGTATCCCCGTTTGACTCAACGCTAAACTTGTTTTGTTGCAGCCTCAGCCCTACAGCCACAAGGGCTAAAGGGCTTTTTTAGTTGTTGTGACTCATGAAACAAAAATACACCTACCTTTTACGTATACTTTTTTTCTTATGTTTGACCTTCTTTGCTCTTAAAACGAAAAAAGTCCCGTAGCGACCTAACAAAAAAGAGAAACAAGTGATAATGAGATACAGAGTACCTCTATACCTTACTATTACTGAATTCCTACTATATCTCAATGAATTTTTTCGTGAGATACGAAGCGACAAAAAAACAGCCCATAATATCATAAATTATGCTTTATAAGTAAAAATAAGGTAAAATATCACGCAATACACTGTGTTACAGCGCAATACACTATGTTATAATATACTACACCGTAATACAGCGTAGCGCGAAAAGCAACCTAAATACTTCCAAGAATACACAAAAAAACACATTACACTGTGTTACCATGTACGACACAGTAGTACAGAGCAATACACAGTAATACGTAAATTAATCCTAATTATTACCAAAAAACACACTAAAAACAAATTACAAAGCATTACACTGTATTACCGCATATGACACCGTAACACAAATATTCCAATAATTTCAAAAACAGAACAACACAAAAACATATTACACACAATTACAGCGTAATACATATATTGCATTGTAATACCCCGTAATATACAATAAAGTAAAAACGGGGTGAGCTTATGAAGGTGATTAATCTTAGGATACCAGATGATACTTATATGGACCTAAAAGCAGAGGTAATGGCAAGAAACTACAAAAGCAGAGTTAACGGTTCTGGACTGACAGCCACGAAGTCAAGCCTTGTCAGGGTTGCATTAGAGACATGGTTAACCCAAAACTCCGAAGTAAGGGAAAGGCGCCGAAAATGGATGGAAGAGGCAATGGCCAACGAAGCAAACAATACTGGAAGCACTGAAGATCAATACGACGGCGGATACCCGCCCGACGACGCAGAAATCGAAGAATAGTTATCTTCAACCAACTAAGCCAAATCAAAGAACCTCACACCAGGGGTTCTTTTTTATTTTAGAAGCCAGTTTTACAAGCCATTTCCCGACAAACATTAATACCCGCCCTGCTTTTTTGCGCGGTACTTTGGAGCGCCGTGCAAGCCTCCACCGTTGACGCGGCCCAGCGGCTAAGGGCGGGTTTGGCCGTTTTTATAATTTGCTGTACCACCTTCACGCTTTACAAGTAAAAATTTCGCGGGGCGGGGATTCCGGAGATCCCGGGCGGTGTTTGTCCCCCTTTGGCCGCTATGCCCTGCGAATTAACTTTAAAGGGGCAGGAAACGAAAGGGGAAGGATAGCATGGATAACGTAATCATTATTCCAGAAAAGAAGTCTCAGAGGGGTATCAGAATAGCTATTCTAACAAGCTATCTATACCAGCAACTAAAGGAGTTCGACGGAGAAGACAGGGTTATCTTTGGCGGCGCCGAAAAGTATATGATTGAGTTTTGCAGAATGCTGCATAAGGACGGACATTTTGTTCAGGTGTTTCAGCCATTCAGGGATGGTTATATCGACAATAAAGGAAACACAAAACCTACTTACCCGGTACAGAGAGAGTTTTATGGAATTCCAGTTGCTTGTATGCCTACTAAGGGAAATTGGGATTATTCCACAAACCCTGATGTAAACTATACCTTTAACGAGATGACAGCAAGTTTTGACTTAAGAGTATACTTTACTACATTCATGGCGTGGCCGGAAGTACGCAGGCCGGCCATTTCCATTTCACACGGTATATTCTGGGACAGTCCATGCCATGCCGTGAGGGGCTTTGCCGCACAGCAAAAAGAAGAATTTTTCCGGCGCCAGCTGTACGGCTTTACCGCGCCAGATGTCTGCGTGGCCGTGGATACCAATGTGCGGGGGGTAATTGCCGCTCTGTCACCCGGGGACGAATACCGCATTCGCGTAATTCCCAATTTCGTAGACACTACTGTTTATAAGCCAACCGATCGGCCTGAGAATGTGCGGCCGAAGGTGCTTTATCCGCGGCGCCTTTCAGCAGTAAGAGGAATAAACGATTTTACATGGTTGGCAGCCCAGTTTCCTGATGTTGATTTTTTAGTTTGCGGCAATGGAGCAGACAGAAACCAGGAAGAAATATTCTCCCAGTCTACCAAGGGACAGCCCAACGTAAAAACATTCTGGCGTAAGCCGGAAGAGATGTACGAGGTATACCAGGAGTGCGATGTAGCGATTATACCTACCCGGGCCAGTGAAGGCACTTCGCTTTCAATGCTGGAGGCCATGGCTACCGGCTTACCCATTATAGGGACACCGGCCGGAGGGCTGCCCAATCTTTTAATAGACAATTGGAATGGACTTGTGGTGGACTTAAACCACGAAAGCCTGGCCGAAGCGCTGGGCTTTTTACTTTCCCAGCCCGAAGCTATGCGCAGGTTCGGTCAGCGCAACCGGGAAATGGCCTGCGAGTGCTTTGATCTGGAAATCTGGAAGCTCAAGTGGCGCAACATTTTAGCGGAAGTGGTTGGAGGTAGGATCGAGCAGTGTTTTAAGATGCAGCAGGAAGAGATAAAAAACAAACCAAAATTAACGGCAATGATGATTGTAAAAAATGAGACAAACAGGTACCTGGAAGAAGTTATTGCCAATACGCTGTATTTTTGTGAAGAAATAGTCATTTTAGATGACCATTCTACAGACAACACGGTAGAAATTATTGATAAACTGCAAAAAGAGTATCCCGGCAGAATCAGACTATCCCATGCGAGAGCAACATGGGACAACGAGGGTGAATTGCGGCAAGAATTGCTTGATTTTGCCCTTATGGCAAATCCTGATTGGCTGATTGCTATTGACGCTGATGAATTATACGAATCCGGCATGGTTGAAGAAGTACAGCGCATTATTAGCCAGGACAAGGCCGTGTGGGTTGGATTCAGATTCTATGATATGTGGAACAAAGAATCTTATAGGGACGATGATATCTGGCCCGCTGGAGCTATCTATGCTCCAAGAATGTTCCGGGTAGAAAAGGGTATTGAATATAAGATCCGTGAACGAAATCGCCACTGTGGAAGTATTCCTGTTTTACCGGAAGGTGCTTACGGTACCCACAGTAATATCCGAGTAAAGCACTTTGGGTGGGCGAGGCCGGAGGACAGGGAAAGAAAGTACTATGAGCGCGTTGCCGAAGATCCTAATTCCAGCATGTTCCCGAGAAAGGTATATGAGGCAATCCTTGATTCATCGCCAACTCTGGTTAAGTGGGACGATAACAACCCCTGGCAGACCAGCAAGAAGGTAATTGTGTACCCGCCTGACATGCACTGGGGTATTATGCGGCAGAGACCGCACCACCTTATGAGGCTTGCCGCTAGTGAGGGGAATCGCGTTTTCTTTGGTGACGACAAGGCGCCTGACATGATAGAGGCACTGCCGTACTTAACCCTTGTAAGGGACTGGGAAGGTTGTAACTATATTAAAGATGTTGACGTTCTTTATATAACCAATCCAAAGCAATTGGATTACTGCAAGGGCATTAAGTTTAAGAAATTAATATATGATTGTTGCGATTGGAGAGAAAACACCGATGCTTTCTTATTAAGACATGCTGATTATGTCTTATGCGCATCAAAGTTAATTTACAAGAAAATAAGAAAGGTGATCAAAGAGAAGGCTATTTATGTTCCAAATGCCTGTGACTTTGAGCATTTTTCAAAAGCTGGCAAGCCTGAAACTGAAATAGATATTGTTGGATATATGGGATGCCTTCATCCTGTAATGGTTGATGAAAACATACTAGGGGCGCTGGCTGACAAGTTTAACATTGCGCTAATAGGAGAAAACAAAGGCTTGCAAATAAACCGTGATGCCATAGTGGCAACTGGACATATGGATTACAGTAAGCTGCCGGAGTTAATTAAAAACTGCAAGGTTGGCATTATCCCTTTTAGAACAGACAGTGAATACTTACGAAAATCAGCGCCGATTAAAGTATATGAGTATATGGCCGCTGGACGCCCGGTAGTGGCAAGTCCTATACCGGAACTCCTTCCTTTAGGAGAAAAAGGTTTGATTCACATTGTTGCCAATAATGATTTGAAAGGCTGGGTGGACGCGGTAGAGCAGGCTATGACCGAGTATCCCAATACGGCCGGGCAGGAATATGCCAGAGGGCAGACATGGGAGGCCCGCTGGGAGGTTGTTAAGGGGGTGCTTGGGTGGACATAGCAAAACACTGGGATGGCTTCAAAGATGAATACTCAGATCGCGATCCCGAAACTATTGTTGCATGGAAAGATAGTTACCCATATATTACTGACTGCCCAAATGTCCTTGACATAGGCTGTGGCGTTGGCAATGTGGTTTCCTGGCTTACAGGTAGGGGGCACATTGCCAAAGGCGTTACTTACCAAATGAAGGAGGTTACAAGGGCGCGTGAATTGGGCAGGGATGTTATGTTTTCAGATATGCACGACATGGAACTCATAGAGAGTTCTTTTTTTGACGCCTTCGTTATGTGGGATTCACTTGAACACTCAATAGCTCCCCTGATTGCGCTAAGTGAGGCGAAAAGGGTAACTAAAGGCGGCGGCAAGGGGCTTATTTTCATTCCAAACCAAAATTGGATTGAGTGTCATTATCATATAATCGTTCCCAATATTCGGCAAATGAAACACCTGCTTAAATTGGCCGGCCTGGTGCTCGTAGATATCGTGGACATGGGTAATGAGCAGGCCGTTTACAAGGTGGCGGTAGCAAAATGAACCACATTTCCTTTGACGCCAACTATTACCGCTCTTACAAAGGCAGGAACGATATAAAAGCCGGGTTGGTGCTGGGGCACATTGGCCCGGCTTCCTCCGTCCTGGATATTGGCTGTAATTCTGGCTATATGTCGGAAGCCCTGCTTATGGCAGGTAAGGCTGAAACGTGCCACGGTGTGGAGCTATCCAGGGCCATTGTCTCAGGTTCCCTCTTAGAAGACAGCCGATTTAAGCTGTTCGAGTGCGATATAACCGATTTTGAATTTCCACAAAGCTATGATGCTGTTTTATATTTGGCTGTTCACCACCATGTTTTTGGTAAATACGGGAAAAGCGTCGCCATGGATTTGTGGCGGAAAATTGTAAACCATTGCAGCCGGGTAATGTTCTTTGAAACCGGGCTATTAACCGGCCGGGGGGACCTGTACTGGCGGGATGAAATGGCGAAGCATTACAGCAGCGACAAGGAACACATAGATGAACTTTTATCATTTTCCGGCGGACGGATAGATTCCGTTGAGGTTTTGGCCAGGTTAAGCATGAATGGCACCGACAGGCCGATATACAAAATTACCTTTAAGAGCGACAGCCTATGAAGTGCTTACTTTTAGCGGAACACTACGGATTTGCCCATGTTACCCTGTTTCCGATGTTCAGCGCATGGGCCGAAAATAGTGGATTTACCGTATATCCCGGCACATTAAATCTAAGAAGCGAAGAAAAGCTGATACCTGCCGGTGGCTACATTTCATTGATGCCGTGGGAACATTTGTCCCAGGCAGCTTCCTTTAGAAGCAAAGAAGGATATTCTCCCAGGGTTTACCCGGCTAAGTTAAACGGAGTTGATATATGGGTTTTCCGGTGGGCAGAGGCCCTTTATTTAGAAAACTTTGTTGGGGACCGTCCCAACTGTCCAAAGGAATTGTTTTGTGAGGTAGTATCCAGGGACAACCTGAAAGATGCTTTAAACATAAAAGACCTGGATGAAGTGGATCTTTTTGTATAAGGCTAAAGGTAGTTGATCTTACGTGGCTAAAAAATCCATGGTTGCCATATGCGGGGAGTGCGGTCAGAAATTTAAGCCCATCAACAAAAAGCAGCTTAAATGCGTTCCCTGTATCAGAAAAGCAAACGGCATGGACATAGAACAAAAGGCCACTGTTTTACCAGAAAAGACCGCTGGCTCCAAAGAGATCAAATGTGCTATTCCGGAATGCCAGAATACCTTTATTCCCAAAGGAGGGCAGAAATATTGCCCTTCCTGCAAGGAGCGAATAGATCGCTCTCCAAATAAGTTTTATTCCGGCAAGGGAATGGCGCCATCCAAAGAAGAGGTTCCGATTAAGCCCTGTAACCGAAAGCCGATCAAGATCCGCAAAGACGGCCCTCATGGAGTTGTGACCGAGGAAGAACGAAACGAATTTCTGCGCTGCGCTGTTGATTGTGAATACTTTCTTGATAACTATGCTTATATAACCGACGCAAAAAAAGGCCGGATTCCTTTTAAACTTTTTACTTACCACAAAAAATGTATCAGCGATTTTGACGATCACCGTTTCAATATTATCCTAAAGCCGCGGCAGATGGGTATTTCCTGGCTGGCAGGTGGTCGCGCCCTGTGGATTGTTCTGTTCCAAAAAGATAAATCGGTTCTGATGATTTCAGAAAAAGAAGCCAAGGCCGTAAAGCTGCTCAACAAAGTTAAATACATTTACAAATACCTGCC
>JBAZGB010000097.1:0-7120 GCA_041653135.1 Eubacteriales bacterium
TGCGATAATAAAGTTTACCCGATGCGGCCATTATATATCTCCGCTCTCTATGCCAATATGGGCTGTCTGATAATAAAATTCCATGCTGGTTACAACTATATCATCAACTTCCGATGTATCCGTTTCCAGATTTAAAATAAGAGAAATAACATCCCCTACCTCAACGACATTACTTAAAGCATCCCAATCAATAGTAAATGTGGCTTTAAATTGCTTATATTGCGGAGATTGTCCAACTACCGTAGCAACCTCTACCGCCTGTGTTTTGGTTGCCACATCACCTACACCCTTATAATAAGCATTTAATCTTAAATCAACGGTATCGGTTACAAGACCACCCGTATTGTTTATATTAACCATAAAATTTACCGACACGGTAAGATCGGTTGCACCGTCCCAATCGGCGTGAATATCGGCCTGGCCTCGCAAAAGCCATGACGCATTTGTAAGCCGCCAACCACCGGTGGTATTTGATCCGGCCACAACCCACGTTGGTCCAGAAGCGCCTGGATTTGCGGCCCCCAGGGCAACATGATAATATCTTCGAAATAATGAGGTCGTTCCACGAATTGCCTTACTTGTTCTAACCCCCGTATCTGCAAACAAATCCAAATATCCATCATTGGCAGAATTAATACCAACTGCCGTATCCCTAAAGAATATTTCTTCGGCCATGTCCATTAGAACGCCATCACCGATCTTTAGATAATCTTCATCTTCCATCCAGGTCAGAACACCGCTATTGGTTGTTCCGGCCAGATTGATTACTAAATCTGTATCGGCCGCCGTGTTTAGGTCAATGCTCACATCGGCGGTTAAATCCAAGTGTCCATCATCGGCGCTATTGATCGAAATGGCCGTGTCGCGGAACATGATCTTTTCGTTAGAGTTAATTAACAGATCATCTACCAGCTTGAAATAGTCCTCGTCCTCCATCCAGTAGAGCGACCCGTCATTGGTTTCGCCATCAAATTTTAATTCATAATCAATATCCGCCTCGCCATCACCGATGGTGTGCGGAGTGCCAAAACGGGCGTCCGTGTCGAACCAAAGCATCCCTTCGGTTATCGTTGTCGGTTCGCTGGCGCTAACCACCAATTTAAAATTGGCCTTGATTTCTTTAGCGCCCATGCCGTCATTAGACTTTACGAAATCTATATCGCTTCCCTCGACAATTTTCTGATCCAGATATTCCGGCGTGGTGTCGTACTGATCCACACGCACCTTTCCCTGTACGGCGGATAGGCCGGTTGTGGGGCTGTCAACGGCATTGGTGGTACTTAGCGCCATCTTTAGCGCCTCGGCAACGGCCCGCCAGTTGTCGGCCTCCCACGGCTTAAGGCCGCTAGGAATCTTTATGAGAAACGGTGATCTTGCCATTATTGCTTGCTCAATAGTTGTATGTCGATTCGCGGAGAACGAATACGATAGCGCCCAGTATTGCCGCTAGAAACATCACCAGCCCTTATGGAATACCTGAACTCCTTTCCGCGACAACCAATATCGAGTCGATACTGAATCCACTGCTCTACCGTACTATCAAATTGATCGTTTGTATATTTCCATGTTTTAACACCGGGATGGATAAACGGACGCAGAGACGTTGCGCCGGATGGTTCGGCGTCCTCTCCGTTGGCGTGAACGGTGGTATTTATTTCATATCCCGGTTCCAGGGTCATTGATCCCCAAGATGGACACTCAGATTCTATCGGCAAATAAACGCGAGAAACCCGCTTGTCGTTTGCAGCTCCAAGGTCATAATAATGGGAAACAATATCTATAACGGTTCCCTCTAGTGCCGGTTCGTCATCCCCGATTTCCCATCCGCTATCGGGATATATTGCATAAACATTGCTGGTAGTAGAACCGCACAAAACATAAATGTTTTCTACGGCTGCGCTTGAAACATAATGGGATATTCCGGTTAGCCCAGTTACATAATCACTATTCACTTCGGAAATTAGTTGCCAGCTAGAATCAAATACACCGAGCGATTCACTATAATTGCAAACCATATAATTCCCGGCAGTGGTTTTTATTAGGTTGGCATGGGGGTAATCGTCCCCAGAGGTTACGGTATATGCGGGAACAACTTCCGTTGCCGCCCATGCACCACCAGAATAAGCAACGCTATACAGGGTGGATTTTGTAGCCGTCATGGCCTCTACTATTATTTCCGTTGCCGAATTTACAAGAATACTCCCGCCATGGCTGTAAGTCGTGGCATTTATTCCGGTGTCTATAATAGACGCCGCCGCCGTTCCCGTAATCGTGGTGAGTTTGATTATCTGATAATTGGTGTATAACGTGGGGGCCGCCCAAAGAACATATAAGTCATCCTCGTAAATCTGGATGGAGTAAATTGATCCCTGTATGTCGGTTGTTCCATAATTCCCGGTAATGGTATAATAAGAACTTGCCGCACCGGAGGCATATTTCTTTACAGAAAATCCGGTTGAAATCTGGTAAATGTAATAGAGGGCGCTCCCGGTAGCATACAAATCGGCAAAATAAATTCCACTGGCAGTTTCTCCGCCATATGGTACGGAGTCTAAAAGGGTTACTGCTCCGGCAAATGTTATCTTAACAAGATAATATGTTCCAGATGTAATACCATAAAAACAAGTAGCATAAAAAACATTGTTGCTTAAATCTACATGATGAAGATAAAACAAACTGCTCGATCCGGTTTGGCTTAATGCTGTGGTTAGGGCAGAACCAAGCAATATTGTTGACTTTACGCCGGCGGGGGTTCTTTTAAATACATTGCCACCTCTGGTTCCGACATAAATATTATCGGAATTATCGACAAACGAAAAAGATGGATTAGAAAATGCCGTAACCCCATCACCATCTGAATCTAATATTTCTATGGCCCCACTACCAGCGGTTGCCGAATACTCGCCCTGATAGATGTAGGTCAGCACTCCGGTTGTGCTTGACAGATACGGGATCAGCAAAACTTCGTTTCCCAGCGAATCGTGCGCCAGGGCGAAATTCGTCTCGTAGGTTTTATTGCCACTAGAATCCCGATAAACATATTCCGTCCATGTATCGGTGTCGATATTATAAACAAAGTGCCGCTGTGAAACGATTGTGGTATTCGCGGCGTTCCGGTAAATGAAGTTGACATGATACAGGTGTCGCGTGGAATGATACGCGCTTTCGATATAATTCTCTGCGCCATTCTGCATGAACGTATTGATAACCGATTGGATGCGGCTGGGGGTAGAATTGCCATCACTGTCGGTATGCCCGGTACTGATATTTTTGATCGAGCCGCCGTTATAAAGTATAAACCCGGCGTGGGACAGCCATATGGCACTATCGGTTCCTACCGGCTGGATGCTCCCCGTTGCCACGCACCCAATATTGCTACTCACAACATCCTTGGCTAGTTGCGCTGTTCCGTCATCCGAGGTTGATTCGGAGAACATATCAAGTAACCACGTTCTCCTACGCTTGAAAACTAGTATGTGCTTGCGAAGCGGACACATACCCATGGCCACATCCCCATCCTTGGGGTCGAATGTCATGTAGTTTTGCGAGGGCATCAGTTCTGGTTGATCGAGCAGGGACCAGTGCATCGTTCCCTGCGTATCGACCAACCATAAACGGCTACCGGCACCCAATATGTATTTGCCGATAGGCGGCATATCGTGGTCACATTCCAGGGTGGTATTGATGTCTCTTATTTCATCGTCCGATTGTATAAGTGTAACCGTATTGGTTACATTTGCTACTTCCTGGTCGAAATAAGCATAGCTTCCCGGTTCACCGTACAGCGTCCGATAAATCCTAATATGGGAAACATCTGATTCTGTGCAGGCGACAACAGTACAAGATATGGCGCTTCCCGTTACCGTTGTCGATGATGCTTTAGACGGGCTGCCCTCTACGACATAAAGGGATGACCCAGAGCCGTATTTTTTAACATAGGTATAATAAACATTATAGCTGCCAGCCAAAATGCTGCCACCGGTAGTATTTGCCGTAACCGGATCGGACGTTGGGGCCGGGCATCCGAGCGTGTGATACTCGCTGGCGTCCGTGAACCAATAATTTTTATTTGTCCCGTCAACGCGGAAGCACCTATCTTGGAGCGTGGCCCATTGGGGAATTACCGCCGCGCCACTGGTGAGATCGGAAAGAACCGTACTCCATACAACCTCATAATCGGTTGTCCCGGTAACTTCCCCGCCGATTACTTTAGTTTTGGTTCCGGCGGTTCCCTGAGTTAGAACCTGAACGGACGCGCTATTTACCGAACCCGTCCAAGAGGTTGTGGGCGTAAAGGTTAATGCCGCTACCGATGTTGCCGTTATATCAAAAGTATAAACGCCGGACGTTGTTACGGAATTGCTTACCCCGCCCAGCCCGACAACGACAGATTGCGAAATGTAGGCCGCCGCGCCCGGATACCACCCCGTAGGCTGGTTGGTTATCAGTTCGGCCCCATTATAATAAATGCTAGTCGGGAAGTGCGGGCTGGCCGTATAATCGTAGTAAGACGGAAGATTCGGGGCGTCCGGCGTAATCAGTTTAACCGCAGAACACCAGTTGTCGAGAAGATTCTGGACGCGAGGCCATGTCTTGTTTATGCTCCCCCGCCAATCGCTAGTGGGGGTGAATTTTAGATAATCAGCCGTGGTGCAATATCGGGCGATATAGGTATATGTACCCGTAGCGGTTATAGTTCCAAGAGTCAACCCGCCCATGGTAACTGCGACGCTGGTTCCGCTGGTGTGCGTAACGTGAACCTGCACCACATAGGACGAACCGATTGCCGGCGTGAAGTCGGCGCAAATAAGCGCGGTCGTTCCCGCCGTAGAGTGCGTCCATTGGTTTAACCAAACCGTTTCCGAATTACCCGTTTTGGTTATCCAATCAAATGTAGAATCGGTGTGCGTATAAACCCATTCGGCGGTTGCCGCTGGAATCGGGCAAGTAATGTCAGTAACAATCCTGTATGTCGCCCCGATGGATGGTGTGAAATCGTTTGTCGGTCCGGTTACAATGGCGGATAGCGCCGTGGTTCCGCTGGTATGAGTCCATTTACTTGCCCCATACGTCCATCCAGAAGCGGCAATCCACGAAGCGAACTGATCTACCAATTCTGCACCAAAGGCCGATGTGGTGGTTTCGCTCTGCTCCATGTCGGCGAACAGATAGCGCGTGGAATCGCTTTTAAGCAGTTCATAAATGCGCCTAGGGCCGCGCCCGGACAGGCAAGCGGCGCTTTCGGCCAAGGTGCGCTCAGACGGCCTGCGCTCCATGGTGCCGTCCTGCAAGATAATGATGTTCTCCGCCTTGGACAGCGCACCGGGAACGGTTGGGCCATCGAGGTACAACCCCCTTGGCGGCGCAAACGGTATCTGCTTTTTTTCTATTGCCATTTTTAATCTAGCGTGTATTCGTATTGCGAATTGATAACGCGCCTAGCACCACCCGTCTGCTGCGTCATAACCGCGTGCCGTAGATTCCTAACATCTTCCAGGTACACCATTTGCGCCATGTCCCGCGTTTGCTCGTCGCGGATCATCTTGGAGTTTATGGCGGCCTTTAGTGCGATTATGCCCTCATAGCCGGCGATAAATTCCGGCGTTGACGCATCGGCGGACAATTCGGCGGGCATTTTGGTGTAATAGATGGTGTACGCATAAACGGCATTGGGAATGGGGTTAAAGCGAATGTACGGCCCCGCCTTATCCCAGCAGATCGGTTCTCCGTTGTCCAACGACAGGTCAAATTGCTCTATGTCGGTGTGCCGCAATTCGTCACTGTCGGCGTCAATCAGCCGCTTAACCATGGAGCAATCGCTTGGCACCGCAACGTACTGCGTGGAGGCGGTTGTGGAAATGGAGGCCGTGGTTAGATAAAACCTGTCGTTCCATGCCGAGATCATCTGCGCCAACTGCATATAGGCGCGGTTGATTTCGCGGTTCGCCATCGTAGCGGAAACAATGGCCGTGTTTGGCTGGTCTATCCAATCGCGGAACTCGGTAACTAGCTGTGAGCGCGTTTTCATTTCTTATCATCCCCACTATTACCGGCAACAATCCACGCCAAAGAAATGAGCGACCCGAGTACCGCCCCCGCCATCAATCCCAGCCAAAAATCAGTAAGCATTTCGGCCTCCGCTAATAAAAATACAACGGCTTATCTATAACCGTCCGGCATACATCCCTCGTCATAACGTTAAGGTCATCTTCCTTTTGGGTTTCCTCGGCATCAATGTCCCGATTACTTTTCTTAATATTCTGCTCAATGGCCTCTTCTCTGTCTGCCGTTCTCCGCATACTCCTTCCAACCTCGGCCAGCGTGTGCCTTTCTTTTTGCCAAGGATATGCCAATGACCAGCGCACCCTATCGCGCCAGACAATATCAAAGAAATGTTCTTCGGGGAGCCAACCTATTTTCCGTTCATATACCCGTATTCCACTCATACCCATAAGGCGGCAGGCGTCCCCATCTAAATCATCACGATGCGTTTTCATTTTTCTTGCTGTACTTTCTCCAAGCCGCCAACAGCGTTACGCCGCTCGGCTTGCGTCCCTGCGTCCGCTCATGCCACTCATAGAATACGGGCTTGAATGCTTCCTGGGACAATCCCGGTTCCGCAGTAAATGCCGTGATGCTATCGGAAATATCTGATTTGTTTTCCGAAGTCGCAGCGGCGGCGATCCGCAGGGCTTCATTTTCCGCTTTCAGGCGTTCGATCTCCGCCCTCTGCGCGTCACTGGCGCGTTCCGTGGGACTCTTGAACTCGATTCCGTATGTTTCCTTGTACTTCCTAATGGCGATCTCCGGTTCGAGCGAGAATGTTTTTGTTTTGATATTATCCACCACGATGGGGTACGCATCTTCCGCGCTAAATTTGCTGTAAAGGTGATCGTACCATTTTTCGCCACGATATCCCCCGTCAAGGGGCTGGGGTTTGGCCCGTCCCCTATTCTCGACCTTCTTGGCCGCGTCCTCAATAACTTTGGCAAGTGCGTTTTCGATACTCATTCAAGTCTCCCAAGAGTGCGGGCTATATGCCCCGCTTGCTCTAAGTGTGAAGGGATGGCCCGCCGAAGCGGGCCTCCCAGGGTTTGTGCCGATGTCAACTTGCATCGGC
>JBAZGB010000098.1:0-7085 GCA_041653135.1 Eubacteriales bacterium
GACGGTCTGAACATTTATGCTGAACTTGATAAAGTTGGTTATCAGCATGAGCGTATTATTATCAATGAAAACAAGGAGCAAGGGTTGGATACTTTCAAGAGAAAATACATCTATTGCAGACCTTCACGTATCCTTGACAGGAGAAGGTCTCCATCGTAAACTAGTAATTAGCCGATGTAAAGTGACATTAAGGAGTGATTTGGCAAATGCCGGTTTATGAATTCAAATGCGCTGAATGCGAGAACCGTTTTGAGAAGCTGTGCCAGATAGGAGAAACGGGCAAAAACCTCAGTTGCCCAAAATGCGGCGAACCGGAACCATACAGGGTAATGAGTAGTTTCGGGACAGCCGGGAAAAACGGCGGCGATTCTGATTCTTTCGCAGGCAGTGGGGGAGGCTGTGCCGGATGCAGTTCAGGCAACTGCGCAACCTGCGGTCATTAATAAAACCGGGCTTTGTTTTAGGCGGGCATAAATTTAGAAAACGGTTATGTTTTCACCATAACCGTTCCTTGTTTTTGGGAGTACTCTTATCCTGATCCAGATCAACAACATCCCTTAAATCAACCAGAATAACATCCATCCCGATTTTTTTTATTTTCTCCCAGGGAATTACAACTTCCTCTTCACGGCCGAAAAATGAAACCAGCCTGCTGGGACCGGGCATGATTATTGAAGTAATGCAGCCCTGTTCCAGGTTGATGTCAATATCTTTTATAGGGCCAAGTCTTCTGCCGTCTGCAATGTTGACAACCTCGCGAATTTTTAAATCGGATATCCTTGCCATTGCCCGCGCCCCCTCAAGATATTTATATATGAGGAAGGCGAAATATATGAGCTAAAAATTAACTACCTGAATAATCTTATCCCGGATAAAAAGTCCAGTATTTTAAATCGGAATTCAACCGGCGGTTCCGGCCCCGCCGATACCAGGGTCCAGGAAGTACCGGCGGCCGGTTTTTCCTGCTTCAAAGAGACGTTTACCGGAACAGTCTCCGGAGCATTTAATTTAAAAGCAGGCGCCGCTTTTCTTAACGCGGGGCTTTCACCTTTGTTCTGTGCTAAAAATTCCTTTTTCTCAACCGTTTTTAAGGCGCCTGCTCCCTTCACCTGAACTACCCCGCCGGGATCTATAAAACACAGCGGCGGGAATAAAACACACCACCAGTTTGCCCCTTCTCCCCGGCCCAGAATTATCCTCAGCGCCTCGTAATTACCTGCGGGCAGTGTAAAATCGCACATCTCCCCCTGATACCTTTTGACGGGAAACATAAAACTGCCTGTTTTTACAGTTACGGGATAGGTTTCGCCGGAATCGGCGACCTCTCTGGCGGCCATCTGCCGTATAAACCCAAGGTTCTCCCGGACAACCTTCCTGGCCTGATTGACATCGTTAACATTACTGAACTTATCGGACATTGCTATAATTACATGGTCGCGCACACGGTACTTCAGGGCCTGATCGTCAGGATCATTGCTGTTGGCAATTACATGAAGACGGATCAGATTACTGCCAGCGGAACAGACGTGCGTTTTAGACGCCTCGTTGACACTTATCCGCCAGGCGATAAGAAAACTGACTGAAACAAGAACTGCCGACACTAACAGAATTGAACGCAACTTATTAATCATTTAACAACCACCCGTTTTTAGTGTAACCAACCCCTATCCGTTTTAAACCTTACAGGTGCTTGCGCATGTGATTAAGCGCCGCCTTTTCCAGACGGGATACCTGAGCCTGTGAGATTCCTATTTCCTCCGCTACTTCCATCTGGGTTTTTCCTTCGTAAAAGCGCAGGGTAAGGATGTGTTTTTCGCGCGAACTAAGCCTGTTTAAAGCATCCTGAATAGCGATGCCTTCAAGCCAGTGGTGATCTTCATTTTTTTCATCGCTGATCTGATCCATAACAAAAATAGGGTCGCCGCCGTCATGATAAATCGGTTCGAATAAAGAAACGGGATCCTGGATTGCATCCAGGGCGAAAACGACTTCCTCACGGGGCAGTTTCAACTCCAGCGCTATTTCATTAACCGAAGGCTCGCGGGAGAATTTGTTGACCAGCTTGTCTCTCACCTGCAGTGCTTTATAGGCCATGTCCCGGAGTGAACGGCTTACCCGCACGGAGTTGTTGTCCCTTAAGTAGCGCCTGATCTCACCAATAATCATCGGAACAGCATAGGTTGAAAACTTCACGTTCTGGGAAAGGTCAAAGTTATCGATTGCCTTCATCAGCCCAATACAGCCGACCTGAAACAGATCGTCGACATATTCGCCCCGGTTGGAGAATCGCTGGATTACGCTTAATACAAGCCGCAGGTTACCGTTGATCAACTTGCTGCGGGCATCGGGATCGCCGCTCTGCAACGCCTGAAACAGCTGGCGCATTTGGCTTCCTGTGAGTACGGGGAGTTTTGAAGTATTTACACCACAGATCTCCACCTTATTCACCAGCATGCTTTAACCTCCACCAGTTTTGTCATTTAAATTCCTTGCTGAATAACCTCATTATTACCCCGTCGATAATTGTTTATACATGTTGAAAAAAGCGCTTTTTGCCCGTCGCTTTTTTTGTTGTTGCGTGTTTTGGAATAGGTTATTATATAAGAAAATCCATCTGTTGAGGTGGTGAAGTCTTATCAAAAGAATAGCCCGAAAAAAAGAGAAGCTGTGCCTTAACTGCGGTTTCTGCAAAACTTACCTGCACTGTCTCGATTATGAAGAGGGGTGCGCGGGATGCGGCGCCTGTCTTGCCGCCTGCCCAAACCAGGCGATATACATGGAAAAAAGCCCGGAAACCGAAAATAAAACAGTTCTGATTGACGGCCGGCAGTACCGGTTTACTGACCAGTTAACTGTTCTTCAGGCGCTTTCCAAAGCAGGATACAAGGTTTCCCACTTTCCGGAGGAGGGCAGGATTTACGCCCCCTGCCGGACCGGCGGCTGCTGGAGCTGCACGGTGCTTGTAGACGGGGTGCTTAAGCCGTCATGCGTGACAACTTTAAAAGACGGTATGGAAATTATCACCGACCGGAAACTTATTGAAGCAATGCCGCCCCTTCGCCAGATAGCTGCTGTCAAGGCCCATCCCGTGGGAGGGGTCGGCACGCCGCATACTTTGCGGAAGAAATATCAACTGGCTTCCGGAAAACTATTATACCGAGGTGGGCGCTTTCACCCAGGGCTGCATCCTGCGCTGCCCGACCTGCCAGAACTGGCCTTGCACATATTCCTCGCGGGGTACAGCGCTGACGCCCGAGCAGGCTGCCGGAATTATTGACTCAAAAGCAAGAGAATTCAACCTTAAACGGATAGCCTTTACGGGCGGCGAATCGACCATCAACAGGCGCTGGCTGATTGAAACCCTGAAAAAATTAAAAGATCTGAACCCGGACGGAATCAACCTGCATGTTGACACAAACGGCGCGCTGTTGACGCCGGAGCGCTGACTGACAAGCGTTACGTCCGTGCTTTGGCCAGAGCGGGTGTCAACCAGGTCAAGATCAGCGTTGACGGCCTGGAAAAAAGCCACGACTGGAACAGGGGCAAAGGAACTTTTAAGAATTGCGTCCAGGCGCTGAAGAACTGCATCGAAGAAGATTTCCCGAGCATATGGCTGATTGCTACCATCTCACAGGTAAACTTCGATGAAGTTCCTGAACTGATTGAATTCTGCGCGAAGTTGGGCGTGGAAGTCGGCATGGTCCAGCTGCTTCCCCTGGGCAGGGCCGGTGACCTAAAAAAATTAATGCTGACCAAAGAGCAGACCAGGGAATGGCAGAGAATAATGTTCGAAAAGAAAAAGTTTTACGGTGGAAATAATGTGCTTTTTGAAAACTGCTACCAGATCTGCGAGGATGAACGTTCTCTGAAAGTTGCCGTCGACCCCAACAAAACGGGGAACTTCGTGGACAGCCCGGTGGGCTGTATTTCAGGAATCTGGCAGTACCTGATTGGGGCGGACGGAAAGGTCTTTGTCGGCGACGTGATGGCGCCCGAAACTGATATCGGCAATGTGACGGAAAAGGCCCTTAGTGAAATATGGAAGAATTCCGAGCTGATCAAGCTTTTGCAAGACAGGGAAAAGTTAAAGGGCAGGTGCGGCAAGTGCCATTTAAGGTATGTCTGCGGCGGCTGCAGGAGGATAGCCTTCGGTTTAAACGGCGATATCATGGGTGAAGACCCGCAGTGCTGGCGGTAATTTTAATATAATCGGGTAGGAGGCTACCCATTAATTGAGTAGCCGGCCTCCCACAGCACCGTACGTACCGTTCGGTATACGGCGCTTCCAGAGTTTACACATTACTTCGCAGAATAACATTCCATCAGACTGAGGTATCTGGCACGTTTGAACCTAGCGTTGGATAGGACTCTTAACAAGAAAAGGCTATGGGCAGTACGCCAATAGCCTTTTCTTGTGTTTGCCCACATCCATGCCTGTACTTCCTTAATTCCTGAGCGCTTAAGGTTCTCGAAACGTGTGCGGACTTTCTTCCATCGTTTCCAAGTCACCATCCGTATGCGACTTCTGATCCATTCATCCAGTCCCTGTATCAGCTTCTTTGCATCTGTCAGCTTGAAGTAATTCATCCAACCACGAAACACTTGGTTCAGCCGGATTTTTCTTACCTCAATTCTCATCCCGTTGCTGCGTCCGGTAACTTCTCGGATTTTGTCCTTGAGCTTTTGGACACTCTTTAGACGCGGCAGAAAAATTAATTGCCTTAGAATATGCCTGGAGTAAAGAAATTTTTTCTGAATGGCGGCGTAATAGAACAAAAGAGGAAAAAGAGTTAGCCGACAGGGCTTATCATTACGAAGAAGAGTATTTTCAAGACATGCTTTTAAATGAGTATAAAGAACCGTCTGTGTGTTCTACGGAAATAGAGGATGGAACCTGGCAAGAAGTCAAAGCAAATATTTTTAGCTATAATCATATACTGGATACCTGGATCTTTAAGCTGGAAGAAATTGAAGACTGCTGCGGTCAGTGTGTGGGTACCAGGAAGACAATAATAATTGATCCCGCCCAAACTTCCGTTGGAGAAGATCTTAATCTTACATTACTGCATGAATTAATTCACGCTTTTGAATTTACAATGCCTGACACTCATAAGCAGTATGTTACACTCAGGTTATTTCAAAAACTGGAACCACTAATACCAGGCCTGTTAGATAAAATCGAGACAGATCTTTACGCTCAATCAAGTGAGCACACTTTACTGTTTAACCTTAAATCCCTGGACCTGGATTTAAGGTTAAACAAACCACCGGGCACTATATACTCACATAATTTAGAAAGCCCAGACCTGCTTTAAATCACGAGATCAAAAGTAAACTTAAAGAAATTCACAGACAATAAATAACCCCGCAATTTATTGCGGGGCTTAACTTTTCCTGGTTGCGGAGGTAGGATTTGAACCTACGACCTTCGGGTTATGAGTGCGTATAAAGCTTTTTGTTCAGATTGGCGAAGTTTGCAAAGGCTTGTCCTGACTGGTTTTCTTGATTTTATAAAAGGTCTTCCTAAGTGAATTTTAGGGACTTTAAGCGGTCTTTGCTCCCAAAATGCTCCCAAAAAATAAACGTCTGAGGCCAACAGAGTGAAGGTCTGCCGGGTTTGTTGCTCCCAAAAACTATGAGCAGAATTACAACTTTGTTTTTGTCTTTTTATAACAAGAAGCCGGAGGAATAAGCCCCCGGCTTTCTCGTGTGAAAAATGACCGCTAACCTGTGGTAATTATCAATCTCCGAAACCGCACGCCTTCACAATTGCGATTCTAGCGGTGTTTAGTCACAACTGGTAGGGTATATAAAGTGCCTTCCGACATCAATTAACGCCACATTTAGGCATTCACTGAAGCCAGCGGTCATTCCTGTATACTTCAAGCCTCCTCCACCTCATCAGGGAACAATACGAGGATCTTGTCGCTGCCGTCGTGATGCTCTAGCCAGTCTATAACATCCGCTTTGTCAAGCGGAACAATGTTATCCCTGCTGCCGCCTGTGGAATTGCGGTATAAGTTTTCAGTGAGATAGCGAGAATCGTCGTAAACTCGTCTGTCGATTATGTTGATTACCTTTTTAGCCAATATAAAAACCTCCTTATAATTTTTTACCTTCACAATATTCCACGTGGAATAATTTCACACCTGGCCCCCCGGCGCCGCTTCATCTCCGGAGGAAAGAGTTTCGTCAGGTACGTCCGGGATAAGTTCCTTTAAACAACTAACCCCTTCGCCAACAGCACAGCAAGCGCCTTCAAACAACTCATTCCAGCCGATGCCTAAAAACTTCATGGTAGCCTGAATCCGTTCAATCCCTACAGGGGTGATCTCCTTTTTCATTTTGGCTAACTCCATAGGTATGAGGGCAATTTTCAGAGAGATACCCGCCCAGGCAGCCAATACTTTATCATCCGCGGTTGGCAGCCCTTCGGGGAACCAGATATCGATTATTTCTTTTCCTGTGACGTCCATGTGTTCTTTAGGTCCTCTTATTTGTGCGGGGGTTTCTATTGATACCGGTTCCGGAGGATATTTCTTCTTCTGCTCTTCAATTTCCGCAATCGTTGCCTCTAGCTCTTCCTGTAATTGGTTAAGGTTCTCTTTTGTGGGTTCAATGCAATGATCGATAAGGTCATTACTATGGCCGACCGTTACAAGATTATTCCAGCCTTCGGCATAATTTATATCCAGGTCCATGTTCCGATTTAACTGGTCAGCGTATTTTTCCCTTAAGGTCTGCTGAAGTTGCTTCTTTTCATCATCCAAAACAATATCCTCATCAAGAATTTCAAGTAATTTTTTCATTTGTTTATAAAACCTCCTGATTATTTGATTTTCCCCTCCGGAGGCCTTATAATAAAAACAAGGTTAACCTCCTAAACGGGGTTTACTTGGTAAGGAAGCCGAATACTTTGACGGGTGTCGGCTTCCTTTAGTTTTTTGTTATACTTCTTTATGGTTATATGATTAGCTCAGAAAATCTTCCCTTCCTCTCTAAAACGTAGTATAATGTAAAAAATATGGTAAAAATGGGAGGAAAAATATGGCTAAACAAGAACCAATCAGCCTACTAGAATTTCA
>JBAZGB010000099.1:0-5742 GCA_041653135.1 Eubacteriales bacterium
CCGCGCAAAGTCCTGTTCTACCAATGGGTATCTTAACTGAAACCACTGCAGTGTTGATGGCCTCGCCCTCTTTACTTCATCAGCAGCAATCCCAATCCAATTCTCGCAGCGCTTTATGCCCTGCTCTCTTAACCATCTCTGCATTGGCCTGACCTTCCAGTTTTGATTGCAATGGGTCTTAAGCTTGGTGGGCTTGCTATCGATCATTGCATGCGCCGGTACTACAAGGTGGCCACTCTTATCAAACAAATCATTATTGCTATAATCAAGAGTTTTTATTATTTGGAGATTAACGCCGACCTCTTTCATTTTAGGTATTAAAACACCATAAACATAATCCCATGTTGTTGTTTTCTCATATCCGCAATCTGTCATTACTGCCAAATCCGGCTTCGGTAACCTGCCGGTATAAATCAATACAGCGATTGCCGTACTATCTACGCCGCCGCCACAACTCCAAACTGTGGCAATAGGCACATCTAATTTTTTAGCTTCTCTCTCTTTGGCTATGGCCGAGTTGGAACATGGATGTCCGCAATATTCCCTGGCGTTCCTGTTGGTTTTAAATGACTTGCCGCAACCCTTGCATATTTTCTCCAATCATCCCCACCGCCCGTCCTCTCTGGCAGTTTTCTCGCTATGGTGTGAGGTGCATAATGTTTGCCAGTTATTTACATCCCAAAATAATTCCCTGTTTCCCCTGTGTGGAATTATGTGGTCAACAACAGTTCCTGCTGTAATCTTTCCTTCCTTCTCGCATACAACACACAAAGGGTGCCGCCTTAAATAAACCAGCCGGGCCTCCTGCCATCTGGATCCGTACCCTCTGCTTGCCGCCGTCCCCCTCTGCTCATCATACCGCCTGGCCTCCTGCTTTTTGTGCTTCTCACACCTGCCGCCGTCTGTTAACTCCGGACAGCCGGGGTAAGTGCAGGGGCGCTTTAATTTTTTTGGCAAGGTATCACCCCAAAACAAAAGAGCCCCAGAGCTCTCTTTTTTATATTATCTATATCCTCTCTCAGGCATCCTTTAAACCAAATATAATCAACTGCAGCGCCTCTATATGCTTCAATATCTCCGCATGGTCGGCTGCAGGATACTCAATAACGCAGGTGGTCCATATTTCGGCCAATGTCCGGAGCATGTCATTGGGTGACACGGGATCACCCCCGCTTATATAATATTCCAGATGCTAATAATATGTTTCCGGTTCGCTCATACTTACCTCCGCTTTGCTTTGCCTTACCCTTGCCTGAAATCCTAATCATCCACAAAAAGTCCCTCTATATATTGTTTGCAATCGTACGACAAGGGAGATTTTTCTTTCTGCCCTCTGAACAAAATTCTGTACGCTTCCCTTATTGCACTCCATCAGTTTTGCGGCCTGGCCGAATGAATATCCGCGCCCACGCACCAGCTCATATGCCTGCTTTTCTCTCTCGGTCAAATTGCGCATCAGCTTTTCCAGCAGCTTAACCATCCACTCAGGGGCGGCGCTGATCGGCTCCCTGTTCTGCACGTACCGGGCCATCTCCAGCGGATCACATAAGACTTCTCGCTTCTCCCGGCTCCACCTGGCGACAGACCATTTACTCCCGGGAATGCGGCCTGTTTCCATAAGGTCAATCGCCCATTCTGTGTCTGAGATCATGCTGCTGCACAGCAGCGGCTTCACCTTCGCCGTCCGCAGCTTTCGCAGACTCACCCTGTACTCCCGGATCAAATCCTGCACCTTCGCCGCCCCTTTCTTTAAAATTAAAAAGACCCGATGCTTTTAAGCCCGGGCCTCCCGTTTGTTCGAGTCGGCCTTCCATACCGTTTTAATTTCCCCCCACACCGCCTTGCCGTCCTGGACCTTTATAATGACCTCCCCAAATTTCAGCCGGTCGATCTCAGCGGCGTGGTTTTTCAGCTCTTTTATAATTTGTTCGGAAACCCTCAATGGCCACCACCTCCTGCAATGCGTATCAGCCTCCCAACCGCTCAATTACAAAGGGATGCCGCACTCCTGCGCTATATCGCTCCGCAGCCTCCAGCGCCATGCGTATCCTGTTTACCGGCGGCTCCCCTCTGGTGCTATACAGCGATCCCAGGGCAACCTGATCCCCGCAGCCGACTGCGGCGAATCCATCAAGCAATTCTCCAACCTGGTAGTCATCTTCAACCTGGAAAAGCCTTCCCCGGTAACCGACCAAAAACGTCCCGCCCTGCTCCTGCTCTTTATCCTTCAGTGCGTACCCGCCGTCCTTCAGGCATTGGCGGACAGCGTCAATAAAAATGGTGACCATGTATTTATATTCGTCCATTAACTGCCCGTTGTCCGTATAGGGATGCTTTGGGGGGTCAAGTTTATAACGTAGCAATTGGCCCATCCGGAATGAGGTCGTGAAACCCATTAAAAAAGACCCGCTTATAAATACCTTCTGATCGGCCCTGATCGAGAGATCATAACCCGCAACTCCTGCGCTGTCTGCCCCCATGTAAACAATTCCACTGTCGATAAGCCCTGCAATACAAGTCATTTATTTAGCCTCCCTGCTTTCCCAAAAGCCCGTCAATGCTGAAATAGTCCCAGCTTCTTGTTTCGTGCCCGTTTTCCGGAAGGTAATTTACGCACCTTAATTCACAAGAGAATTTCTTGTTAATGCGGTTTGCTGTAAATTCGGCCATGTCTTTTGCAATTATTAAGTAGTCACCCTTAAACCAACATACTTCCCGGTGCTTGCATTCCTTACAGGCTTTTAGCATCAATTTCATCTCCCCTTCTCATTCCGCAATTAGTTGCCGAAACACTCTGCTCAGTGGCCACCACCCCCAGCTTCACCCTGATGTATTCGGGTATTTTCCTCTTGCCCCACAAGCTATGCTTTAAGTTTGGCCTGAAGTATGGACACCAGCTGCCTTCCCGTTTCTTGTGGAGGCACCTGTAATTCCGCACCTGGGCCCAGCTTAAAAGCCAATAATGGTATTTGCAAAAACCGACCTGGTTTGATTTTTTCGGTGTATTATAAGTCGCTCTGTTCATAGCGGCTTCCTGTCTCTGCCCAGGACAATGGCCAACAGTGAATAAACTATGATATCCTGCAGCCTTGACTCATACTCCCTATCATGAATGCCTTTGTTCGCAAGGGCAACCAAGTGCTTGTCCATGTATGCAAGCAACACCCTGAACATCGTTTCGGGGTCATCCGTGCCGAAAACACGCAAGGCGGTGCTCCTGAAGTTGTGGAACACGTCGTCTTCTATGCCGTAGGATGCGTTCTTTAATGTGAACAGTTCCCGAACAATATCAAACAGTGAATCCATCAGTTCAACAAACTCTTTCCTGTCCATATTTCAGGCCCCCTTTGCATATCTATCAATCCTTGCTTTGACTGCTTCAAGCAAAGCATTTTGACCGGTCGCTTTGCCTGTCAACACTGCCATCACGTTTTCATCCACAGTCCCTTCCGCCACCAGGTGGTGAACAATCACGCTCTCCTGCTGGCCCTGCCTGTACAGCCTGGCGTTGGCCTGCTGGTACAGCTCAAGGCTCCAGGTAAGGCCGAACCAGACGATGATATGCCCTCCGGCCTGAAGGTTAAGGCCGTGCCCGGCCGACGCCGGGTGCGCCAGCATCACCGGTACGGTCCCTGTATTCCAGTCGTATATGTCAGCCGCGGTAAGCAGTTCCCCGGGGTTATGCCTTTTCAAGTGAGTTTTCAGCCTGTCCAGGTCATGCCGGTATGCGTAGAATACCAGCACCGGTTTGCCTCCGGCCGCCTCTATGATCTCGTCCAATGCCTCAAGCTTTGCCCTGTGAAATTCCCTGACCCCTTTGTTTTCGTCGTACACCGCCCCGTTTGCCATTTGCAAGAGCTTATTGGCCAGCACGGCCGCGGTATTGGCCACCACATCGCCGCCGGCAAACGGCAGGAGCAGGTCCCGCTCCAGCCGCCCGTATTGCTCCTGTATTTTCAGCGGCAGTTTAACCCTTATCACGTTGTCAATCCGTTCCGGCATTTCCAGCCAATCGCCGGCATTCATGCTCACGCAGATGTCGGAAATCTTTTTGTGAATGGCCTCGTCGGCCCCAGGCTTCGGCGCCCAAGTGAAAACCGTTGTCCTGTTCCGCTTGTCCGGATCAAAATACCGTTCGCGGTAACCGGTAACCGTTTTTCCCAAGCGCTCGCCCAGGTCCAGGAGATAAATCTGCGCCCAGAGGTCGATCAGTCCGTTGGGCGCCGGCGTGCCGGTCAGCCCCACAATCCTGCTTATCAGGGGCCGCACTTTGCGGAGGGCCCTGAACCTTCTGGCCCTGGGAGATTTAAAGCTGGACAGCTCGTCCACGATCACCATGTCGAAAGGCCAGTTTTTTCCGTAGTGCTCAACCAGCCATTCGGTGTTTTCACGGTTGATGATATAAATATCTGCCCGGGAGTTTAAAGCCGCCAGGCGTTCTTTTTCAGACCCCAGCACCTTGGATATTTTCAAGTACCGCAGGTGATCCCATTTTTCCGCCTCGCGGCTCCAGGTGTCTTCCGCCACCCGCAGCGGCGCTATTACCAGTACTTTGACCACGTCAAACATGTTGTGAAGCAGTTCAGCGGCGGCGGTAAGAGCACAGGCAGTTTTGCCGAGGCCCATCCCCATTAGAAGCCCTACAGCCGCTTGTTCCAGGATTTTTTGAATTGCATAAGACTGGTACCGATGCGGTCTGAAAATCATTCTCCAAAAACCTCCGAAATGAACTTGTCAACGGCATTTCTTGAATTCACTCGGTAAACCGAAAGGTTCAGCGCTTTTAGTTCCGCCGCTCTTTTCTCCTGGAGCGGCCGGAGCTGTCCGCCCGGCGCCTTCAGCTCCACAAAAACAACTCTGCCAGCAGGAGTAATCACGATCCGGTCCGGAGCTCCGGACCACCCCGGGGAGATAAACTTCAGTGCCTTTCCTCCCCGCTTTTCAACTTCGCGTTTGAGCCGACGCTCTATGTTGCTCTCATGCATACTCTTTAACTATCCCGTCCAATATTTCTTTAAGTTTAACGAGGTCCGGTGTTGCTTCAAATTTTCTAATGATTTTTAACGGGTTTTTACTCCACAAATATATTTTGTAACCTTTTTTACCTAGAGTTTTTCTCTTTAGATAGCTGATCTCTATGTCGTACTTTCCCAAGTCCCGATAAATACATTCCTCGAAGTCGATAATTTTGGTTGTATAATCTTCTCCTAAAAACTGCAGTCCTGTTTTTATGTGGTTTTTCATTTTATCCTCCCGGTGTTTCATGTATCCCTTTGTAACAAGAAATGTAACAAGGAGCCAAAATTCCCTATACGCGTGTACATGTATGCGTATATAGAATTTTTCATATATATATATTCTATATTTATAATACTTTATAGGATTTTTCTTGTTTTCTTGTTACAAATAAGGTTCAATCTCTTTAATATCAAGGGTTTTAACTGTAACAAGAATTGTAACAAAGGCTGTAACAAGAATTCTTGTTACATTGCCTGTTAAATTCTGTAAAACAATTCTTGTTACATTTTTGAATTCTTGTTACACTTTTTAGTGGTCTTGTTACACTTTTCAAGATTCTTGTTACACCCCATAAAAACGCTTGTCAAGTTTTTAATAATCTGTCGCACTTTTTTAGAATTCTTGTTACAAATAAGGCTTAATCTCTTTAACATCAAGGGTTTTAACGTGTAACAAGAATTGTAACAAAGGCTGTAACAAGAATTCTTGTGACATTTTTTCGGG
>JBAZGB010000099.1:5752-6932 GCA_041653135.1 Eubacteriales bacterium
TTGTTACGCCCTTATAAAAACTCTTTGTGGCCCGTAAGGCTTTACCCTGACCAGTTCTTCAGTTTCTTTCCAGTTTTTTACCCGCCTTAATATCCTTTTAATTTCATAAGAGTCAAGGCGTTTAAGGTCAGCTTTGTTTTTCCCGAACGCCTCGCACCAGATCTCCACCGCTGACACTTGAGTTCTTATGTTTGCGCCTTTTGGTGTTAGGCTATCTTTGACGTAATAATCCTCTGCGTAGTTTCGCCTTGCGTACGTATCCATATCGTCCCAGTTGTCAGGCAGCAGCATTTCAAGATAATCTTCAAGTATACCCTGGCGCTCATCAATTTCAAGGGCCTCGTTTTGTTCTGAAACGGCGCGTTTTTCCAAAGCCTCCGGCAGCTGCAGCGGCTCTCCCTTTTTATAATTTACGAGGGCCTCCGCCCAAACCTGCCGCACCTCGTATTCCGTCATGTCCCAGGGTTTTTTTGCCGCCCCGCGGACTTTAACAGGCCAGAACCTCCTGTTGCCGGTAACGTCCCTTAAGTAGCCTTTCTCGTTTGTCGTCCCGATAAAAATACACTGCCTCGGGTGGGGTACCGCGCGCTTCCCGAAGCTTGCCCTGTAGACGTCGTTCTGGCTGGAGAGAAAGCTCTTCAACACGTTTTCCTCAGCTTTTTTCATCCCTGCCAGCTCGCCGATCTCAAGGATCCAGTACCCCTGCAGCTTTTCAGCGGCGGTCTTATCCTTTGTGTCCGAAAGTCTCAACGAGTCGTTGAACCATTCCCCGGCCAGCTTTTGTATCAAAGTGCTCTTGCCGGTACCGGTCGGCCCGCTCAAGACAAGCATCCAGTCGAACTTAATCCCGGGCCTGTATATCCTGGCAATGGCGGCCGTAAAAACCTTTCTCGTTACAGCCCTGACGTATTCGCTGTCATCCGCGCCCAGGTAGTCGACAAGCAGGGTGTCCAGCCGGTCTATTCCGTCCCATTCAGGCAGGCTTTCCAAATAAATCTTTATAGGGTGATATGAACGGTCGTCAACGACCTTGGTAACCGCCACATTATAATTACGCGCTGAAAAAGCCCCGTAGTTGATGTCAATATAGCTTATCAACTGCGCGTCGTCCGCGTCGCGCCACCACTTGCTGGGGTTGTTCCAGGGGACCTTTCCCTTCTCCATCCCGTCGGCCAATTGA
>JBAZGB010000100.1:0-6758 GCA_041653135.1 Eubacteriales bacterium
TAGGTCACCCCAATAACGCCTGCCTGTGACTTCGCGGCGTACGAGCAATTACCGCTACAGGTACGTTTCAACCTGCTGATTATCCGGAAGTTTCACGACACACCTCAACTTTCGCAGGACGAAAGTTGAAGCCGGCCCTTTAAAAATACCGGTAGATGGGAAATAAAATTGTTAATCATGTCCTGCAAAACGTCTTCAGTTATTGAAAGATACTTTCGCAAATTATCTTTCAGCAGTGTTAAGATCAGTTGAAATGCAGTGGTAAAACTTATATCCTGAAGCTCGTCACAACAGACATAAAATAGGTTACCAAGAGTCCTTGGGTCCTTGTTCTCCCGGTTTTCCAGAGCAAGCATGATGTAACGGCAGAAAACGATCGTAGTATGCGCTATCATGGAATCATAGGATCTTCCCTGGAACTCCTTGGCCAAGTTCAAAAAGGATTTGGTGGTTTTAAAAACGAATTGTCGGGTGAAGGACTGGCGCGGTACCGGTTTCCGGCCCGTTTCCAGCCCCTCCCCATAAGAACTGCTCGTGAGGTTTTCCCTCAAGCAGCTCACCCCGTAAACTTCATCAAAAGGGTTATGGGACCTATCGAATGGTAGACACTTTCATCGGTACACCTCTGCGTTTTTGAGTGGATGGACTTTCCAGTCCCAGTGAAGCTCCAAAACGCCATAAATGTACTCATTACTCCATCTCCGCCATCCGATGCTACACTTTCGTCTCCGTTTCCTTCTCGTCAGCAGGATTCGGATTTTCATCTCCGTGTAGTCCCGCACTTCACTAAATGCACGGCTGGAATTCCCGACCCGGAAGTAGTTGACCCATCCGGCTAATACAGTATTAATTTGTTTCACTATATCCTTTGCCGGTTTTGATCCTCCGTTTTGAATCAATTCGCGAATTCGCGCCTTAACTGCTTTGCGGGCTTTCTTTTTGGGTGTCATAAGGATGAAATATCCGGTTTTGCTTCGGTTCTGTACTCGCCTGAAGTCAAACCCCAAAAAGGAAAAGGATTCTCCTTTAAGGACATTGGCCATCCGGGTTTTCTCCATATTAAGTTCGACTCCCAGAGGTTCCAGTATTTCCCGCAGTCGCTGCAGTGCCCGTTCAGCCCATCCGCGCTTGCTGGAGTGTCCGCTTACCGTGATTACTATATCATCGGCAAACCGATGATAGTTCACCGCCTCATAGTTGCCTTCCGCTGTTTTGCGCCGGATGGCATCGAATGTCCAGTCAACCCCGTTATGGAGATACTGCAATGGATTCACTAAAATACATAAGTGCTTTATCGACTCGTTTAATAGTACCGTCTTTAAAATATTCTTTTGAGCGATATTTATTAGTTACTCTACTTGAAGTTATTTTTTCTAATAGGCTACCATTATCGATACAATAACATAACTTAGCAATTATATCATCATAAGCCATCCTAGAATTTGAAAATCCTAGAACATTCTTTGACAAGCCATATTGTTCAAAATGTTTTACTAGCATTTTCACTTGCTCACGAGCTGGTCCATAAAATGCATTTCTTTGTTCTGCGGCTGTCAAATTAGTTGGTTGGTTTAGCCGAAAAAAGAGTTCACCTGGTTCCTCTGGAAGATAATCAGTTATACGAAATATTCTTATTGTAAACTGCTCAAATCTCCTTTTCCATTTAACAGGTAACTCATAATACATTAGTCCATCTAAATTCGTAATTTCTTCATTAAAAGGCTAAATATGACCATCAACTGGAAATTCCCCTTTAAAAAATTCATATATTGCTACAAGTCTTTGTTGCCCATCGAGAACATCTTGCATCCCCGTTTCGTTAACAACAACTACATGGATTGGTGGAACATGCCAGTCCCTTAAAATACTATCTATAAGACGTTTCTTCTTGAATTCACTCCAAACATGGCCTCTTTGGAAATCTGGCTGTAAATTTATTTCCCCATTTTGTATTCTGGAAACAATTGTTTGTATATCGGGGTCAGATGGCAATAATCTCACGTCTTACTCCTCCTTTCTATGGTTAATACTTTCTACTTATAGCATTATTTTCCTGCATAATAATTATAAATCTATTTATATGCTGCATATTCCGGCTGATCCGGTAGGAAGCGGCCGCTTTTTTCCAGTATGCCTCTTTTGGCGGCGGTCTGGATTACAGCGTAGTCCAGGTCATCCGGCGAAACATCTGTAAAAATTGCTTTTTCGCCGCCCAGTGCCCGGATGGAATCAGAAACAAGCCGGGCCTTGTTGCGTTATTAATACTAGGTTAACTCTATTCTGTATCTACATTAGGCGATCCATATTCCTAATATAGGCCGTATTTTTGCCGGCTCCTGTCTTGATAATATATCCTTCTTTCAGAAGCGACGCCAAGGTTATCTCAATAGTAGATGTGCTTATATCCGGGCATTTCTCTAAAATAATGCGTTTCGACAGCTTTTGCAGGCTGCTGTCAAATAGCTTACGGATCCTTTCCGGCTTGGAAAGACTGCGATTTTGCATCAATTCTACCCTAGCCGAAAACTCTTTGTAAGCGCTCAAAATGATCTCCAGGTAATATCTGACAAACGGCAGGTAAGAGTTCTTCCCTTCGTGCCACTCGGCTGAGATGTCCTGCAATGCCTCATAGTAGGTTTCCTTAGTTTTCTCGATTATCATTTCGATACTAATATACTTGCCCACAATGTATCCTGAACGGTAAAGGAGCAGCAGGGTCAGCAGGCGGCTCATACGTCCGTTACCATCGTTAAAGGGATGAATGCAAAGAAAATCCAAAACGAACATGGGGATCAGCAGCAATGGATCGTATTTTTCAGCATTGATTGCATCTATAAAGGCGCCGGTCAGCCGGTCAACAGCCTCAGGGGTTTCAAATGCCATCAAGGGTCTAAAGCGCATTTTTCTTTGGCCGAACGCATCTGTTTCAGTGATAAGATTATCCGAATTTTTAAATTTACCACCGGCAGATGACGGACTGAACTGGTACAGGTCTTTATGCAGCTGTAGTATTACATTGGTACGAGGCGCCATATAATCATAGCTTTCATGAATCAGTCTCAGCGCTTCCCGATAACCAGCGATTTCTCGCTCGGAGCGGTTGCGCGGCTCCACCTTTTGCTTTACCAGGGCATCCAGGCGCTCATCGGAAGCATAGATTCCTTCGATTCTATTGGAGGCCCCGGTACTTTGAATTACAGCAATTTCAAGCATTGCCTCTAATACATCGGCCTTCGCTTCATTAAACAGGTCCTGTTTCCCTTTATATTCATGAATTGCAGAGACCAGATTCATCATCTCAAAGTTCATCAATTCATCAGGAATTATTGCATAGCCAAATGCCCGCATTAAAAAGCATCCTTTCTGCCCAAAAAAATGTGTTTCTGCACAATATTATCGCCATAATATGCAGATGCCAATCATTCGATGGCAGATAAAAGTTTTTCTTTCTGCATAATCTAACTTGATTCTGCACTATTATATATCAATTTTGTGCAAAACCAAAAAAATAATGCAGGATCACAAAATTAACAATCCTTTCATCATAAATGGAATCACACGATAAAAGACAATACAATCCAATAAGATAAAAAGGGAACCGGGCGCATCCGATTCCCTTAAGTACGCTCCATAGAGACGTACCGCAATTCACATTTTAAGCATACAATAACAAGCGAAAAGATACACGAACTTTATAATTATTTTTTTAATAGAACCTGTCATCGTTAGCAGACATCAGGCGGGGAGCGGCCCTGGTCACTATCGAGGCCAGTTCTGCCCATGTGGCCTGGTCCGCGGGTCGGAACAGCCCGTTTTCATCACCTTTTATCAAACCCAGGCCATAAGCGATTGCCACGTAGTTGCGTGCTTTTTCCGACACCTGATTTGCATCCGCCGTTTTAAGCTCAATCTTTACAGGCATATCGGCGACCTCGCCGTAGCCGAGCGCCCGCACCAGCCAGACTGCCAAGTCTTCCCTGAGTACCGGCTGATCCGGAAGGAAGCGGCCGCTCTTTTCCATTATGCCTCTTTTGGCGGCGGTCTGGATTACAGCATAGTCCCGGTCATCCGGCGAGACATCTGTAAAAATTGCTTTTTCGCCGCCCTGCTGAAATGAGTCCGGATAATAATATCTTTCGGAAGCGCTCATCAATATCCGTATGGCATCCCTGCGGCTGACCGGTTTGTCGGGGTCGAAACCTTCAGCAGGCAGCAGCCCGCTTTCCGCTAAGACCGACAGGGGGACGGCCGCCCAGTGCCCGGATGGAATTACAACCCCGGATTTATTTTCCGATTGATCTTCAGTTACATCAATTGCCGCCAATTGTCCGGAGCGGGCGTCAATTCCTATCTCGCGGTGATTGTCAAACATAAGCGCCAGTACCGGCTGTTCTCCCGGCATGGTGCTTTCTTCGCTGGACAGGTAGAAATAGCAGGGTTTCAGATGCATTTTTTCCAGAAAGATTTTTTCTGCTTCCTCAACTGTTATCAATCCTGCAACGGAAGGAAACTTGACTGCGTGCCAGTTGCAGTTATAGCTGGTTATCTCACCGCCGGCGCTAACGCATATCATAATTGTGTCCTGTAAAAACGGTATTCCATTAAAGAGCCTGACAAAATTAAAAATATAATCATCCTGAATTCTATAACGGCTCATACTTTGATCCTCGACCACCTGCCCCAATTTTTCCGGAGAAACAAGCCGGATAAAATCTAAAGCCTTATTGCGGGCAACATCCCAGGTGATTTTTTGTATGTCGCCCGAGCTTTGATCATCTCCGGCATATTCGGTAAATACATCATAGAGTTTCACTTCCCCGGTGAAAACGTCGACTCCGACATTAACATTTTTTTGCTGTTTCCCCGGCTCCCAATTGTTCTGATCTTTCAGGCTATAAATCCAGGTTTCATCAACCAGAATACTGTTTCCGCTGCTTCCGCTTCCGCTTCCGCTTCCGTTGCGGACAACTTCCTGATCGATACCGATCTTTCTGAGAAATTCACGAGCCGCATTCTGGGCTTCGGCTTGGCTTATCTTCTGGGCAGGCTGCTGAACCGGCCCGGATCCATCTATTGAGGAGCCGTCGCCCTTCGGAGCCGGAAGATTGGAAAAGCGTTTATACTGGCTCAACGGTGTCGTTTTTCCATCCCAGGTATAAACCTCTCCGCTGCCAGGGTTGATTGCCAGCGAGCCCATACTGTTCAACTGGTAAACCGGGGTCGCCTCCGGCGCGCTCTGCTGGCTTTTTTTGGCGCCTTCAATTATTTGATAAGACAAAATAAGGCCCATTTCTTTTATGACTTTATTTTCTAAACCCTCGGGCAGAGATCCAGGCTGCGGAAAAACGGCATTACTATGCCAGATAACCGAAAAATTCGTCAATCGCCCGCTAAACAAATCCACCCCCACATGGATGCCGTCCCCCTCCACCGGGATGCCGTTTTCAAACCGTTCCCAGGAAAAAGTGTAGGCGTCTTTCATCACATTGCCTGTGCTGTAATCTAAGTAGTCTCTTCCAGACAAACGGGTGTGGCTAAACTCGGCAGGCCGGTATTTTTTAGCGTACTCCTCCGCTTTTTGCCGCGCTGCTTCCTTGGAAAGCAGGGAGGCGCTTCCTTTAAGTCCGGCGGTTCTATTGAAGCAAGCAAAGCTGGATAACGATCCGGTATCCGCGTCAATACCGATTTCAAACTGCTCAGACCATCTTTCTTCGCCTCGATCAAACAAGCTTAAACGCCAAACCTGGCTATTGTCTCCCATATAAGAATCGTCCAATTGAATATCTACATCTTTTCCCTCAAGCAGTTCCTGAAACATTTCCCTGGCGATCTGCAAAGCCTTGTCCTGGGATATGGCCGGCTCAGATTTTTGTCCTGACGACGCAGTTTCAGCCAAAGCTGAACTTACCTGAACCGTGCTGTACATAACTTGCTGATCTGTAAACAATCCCCCGGATGCTGCGCAAACGCCGGTTTTGAAAAAAATTAAAAATACTAAAACTGTAAGCGGAGCTATGATTGACAAAGATATTCTTTTCATTTTGTGGCCCTCCAGATCCATATAAAATTGTTTTAAAAAATATCTGTTAAATTTTAGATAAATACCGGTATTTTATAGAACAGTCAATTAATCAGTCAAGTAAAAATATCATCTGTTTTATGTCTTATGGGGCGTCACCTCGGTTCGGTCACCTCATTATGGCATAATTAGTTTAATTCGGTATCAGTACCAGAATATCCTTGTCATATTTTACAAATATTTACCGTCATATGGCGTAGATTCATTTTTTTGGGCTCTTGGTTCCGGACACCGATTGCCGGTTGCTGTGTTCGACACAGGCGCCGGTTGTCGAATTGTTGAATTACCGAAAGTATTATGGAAATCTCCGGAGAAAATAATCAGATAGTAAAAATAGGCAGGCAACCTCGTATAAATGTAGTTATTGCCGATGCCGTATATCATGCGGCAGCCAGGGGAAATAACCGCGATGTATTGTTCTTGTTTGATTTCGATTACAGAGGGACATAAGGGGGAACGCAGGGGGACGGTTCTTGAAGGGATCAATCGGAAGTTTTGCGCTTAAAAAGGCTCAAATATCAGGTGTCAGCCGATAGTTGAGCCTTTAACAATCCCAATACAGAAAGCTGCACACAAAATTTTCGATTGGCCCAGAAGAACGAAGTCGCGCACACTGCAGAGTTATGGGATTTCATTTTTTCATTCTTGGTTATTGATATTTAAGTTTCCCGATATTTAT
>JBAZGB010000101.1:0-6744 GCA_041653135.1 Eubacteriales bacterium
GGAATATCTCACAGGATGCTGAATGCCAAGAACCACGAACAGGAAGCTGAGATAATCGCCCAGGCGGGGAAGAAAGGGGCGGTGACCATAGCCACGAACATGGCTGGCCGAGGAGTCGACATCATACTGGGAGGGAATCCTCCTGACGAAAAGGAAGCCGAGGAGGTGAAATCTTTGGGAGGGCTGATGGTCATAGGGACGGAAAGGCACGAAGCCAGGAGGATCGACAACCAGCTCAGGGGAAGATCAGGCAGGCAGGGAGATCCTGGAAAGAGCCAGTTTTTCGTTTCTTTGGAGGATGATCTTCTCAGGATTTTCGGAGGGGACCGCATCAAAAATCTGATGGAAAGGTTCCATCTGCCGGAAGACGAACCTATTGAAGCCCGCTTGGTCTCCAACGCCATAGAATCCGCCCAGACCAAGATCGAGGGCATGCATTTCGACGTCAGAAAACACCTCCTTGACTATGACGACGTGGTAAACAAACACAGGAAGGTTTTTTACGGAAAGAGAATGGAAATACTGGTTTCTTTCGAAAAATCCCTGTTGCGAGGGAAGATTATAGAGATGCTTCAGAAAAAAGGGTTTGCCAAGGAAAGCTATGAGGAAAAGGAAAAGGAAATAGGGGAAGAAAGGATGCGAAAAGCGGAAAAGTTCCTCTGTCTGAGGATACTGGACTCTCTTTGGCTGGAGCATTTGGAGAATATGGAATCTCTCAGGGATTCTGTCAGGCTGAGGGCTTACGGCCAGAGGGACCCGTTGGTGGAATATAAGAACGAAGGCCACAGGCTTTTTAGCCAGCTTTTGTCTGATTTTGAGACAGTCCTTTCCAACACGATTTTGAAGATGCAGGTTGCGGAAAGAAGCTCTCTTGAAGAGAAAAAACATTTCGTTTCCGCCCCTGTAGCGAAAAACAAGGTGGGAAGGAACGACCCTTGCCCGTGCGGTTCAGGAAAAAAATACAAAAAGTGCTGCGGGAAGTAGAAATTATACAATTTAGAAGCATGAAATATAATAAACTCGTCAGGGATAAAATCCCAGAATATATCAGAAGTAAGGGCGGAGTGCCAATTACTCACGTTGCTGACGATAAAGAATATTGGGAAAAACTGAAAGAAAAATTATTGGAAGAGATAAAAGAATTTTCAGAAAACGAAGTTATTGAAGAAATGGCGGATATCCAAGAAGTGGTTGATGCGATATGCGATTACAAAAATTTCAGCAAAGAAGATATTAACGCTTCAAGAAAGAAAAAAGGTGAAGAACGAGGCGCATTTAAAAAGAAGATTATTTTGGAAGAATCGTAAAATCCCTGCGGCAGGTTATTGAAGATCAAAAAATGCTGCGGGAAATGAGATGGCAACGATAAGGAAGAAAATCTGGCTGGAATACTTCGAAGCGGTAGCTTCAGGGAAGAAAAAGTGCGAGCTCAGGCTCAACGACTTTGAAATAGGAGAAGGCGATATATTGGTTCTTGAAGAATGGGACCCTAGAAAAAAAGAATATACCGGAAGGAAGATCGAGAAGAAAGTCACATATGTCAAAAAGTTCAAGATTGAAGATCTTTTCTGGCCAGAGGAGGAGATAAAGGAAAAAGGGATTCAGATCATTTCTCTGGAATGATTGTCTTTTAAAAGAAATTGGGCCTCCCACGCAACAGGAGGCCCTTTAACGAGATGGGAGAGAAGCAGTCTTCCTGGCCGAATTGGGAGGTGGTCTTCTCCCATGGCGGGTTATGGCTGCATCCAGCTCCCATCCCACTTTCATAATACCAGGCCGTCTGCTTCAGTCAAATCCGTCATTTCGAAGTCGGGAAGACGGTATTTTATTGACAAAAGGCATCTTTAGTCTTATACTCAAAGACGTCTATGAAAAAACCTCGCATTATCGCATTTCTGATTTTAGTTCTGGCTTTTTTTGCCGGAAATTTCGCTTTTCCCCAATATTTCAATCAGGCTTCAGACTACGTGAAAGAGAAGACAGGCTTGTGGCTTCCGAAATTTTCGGAAGTTCCTTTCAAGCTAGGTCTGGACCTCCAGGGAGGAGTTCATTTAGTATACGAAGCTGACTTGTCCGGCGTGGAGGAAGCTGACAAATCTTCTTCCATGGAAGGGCTGAGGGATGTTATTGAAAGAAGGGTCAATTTTTTCGGAGTTGACGAGCCTGTTGTCCAGACAGAACAGAACGGCGACCGCTACAGGCTTATCGTCGAGCTGGCCGGAGTGATAGACCCAAGTCAGGCGATAGAGGAAATAGGGAAGACTCCGTTCTTGCAGTTCAGGGAGCAGAAAGAAGATTTCGAAGATATTTTGGAAAAGAACCAGGAAATTCTGGAAGGAGGGGAAGGGGAAATTACAGATCCTTTCCAGGACACCGACCTGACAGGGCAGTATCTCAAGAAGGCGGAGATAGATTTCGATTCCACCACTTATCAGCCTTCCGTCTCCCTTAAGTTCACCGATTCAGGAGCGGATCTTTTCGAGCAGATTACAGAGAAGAACACAGGAAAGATACTTGCGATTTACATCGACGGCATATTGATTTCCAGCCCGGTGGTTGAAGGGAAAATCTCCGGAGGGAACGCTTTGATAACAGGGAGCTTCACCATAGAAGAGGCCAAGGAGCTGGCCAGAAACCTGAATGCCGGAGCCCTTCCGGTCCCCATAAGCTTGGTTTCCGAGCAGACCGTTGGTCCCACTTTGGGGAAGATTTCCCTTGAAAAATCTCTTCAGGCCGGATTTCTTGGCTTGATCGCCGTCGCTCTGTTCATGATCGCTTTCTACAGATTTGCCGGGCTTTTGGCTTCTCTGGCGCTTGTCGTTTACGTAGTCTTGATCCTGGGCTTGTTTAAGATAGTACCGGTAACCATGACGCTGGCTGGCATCGGAGGGATGATCCTTTCTATAGGAATCGCCGTTGACGCCAACGTCCTCATATTCGCCAGGATGAGGGAGGAATTGGGGAGCGGAAAAAGCTTTCCTCTGTCGATCCAGGAAGGATTCAAGAGGGCCTGGCCTTCCATCCGCGACGGAAACCTGACCACGCTTTTGGTGGCTTTCGTGCTTTTCTTTTTCGGGACGAGCTTTGTCAAAGGATTTTCCCTGACTTTGATCATCGGGATACTGGTGAGCATGTTCTCTGCCATTTTCGTCACTCACAACTTCCTGAGGTGCTTTGAAGGGACGAAGCTTGAAAAAATAAAGTGGCTTTGGAAATAAAAATATGTCTTTGCCTTTCGCCAAATACAGAAGAATATACTTCGTTATTTCAGGGATCATAATCTCGGCTGCTTTCGCATGCCTTCTGATGTTCGGGCTTGAACCCGGCATCGATTTTGTCGGGGGAAGCATAATGGAGGTCCAGTATTCAGGAGAGAGACCTTCCATAGAGGAAGTGAAAAACGCCTTGTCCGGAATCGATCTCGGCCAGGTTACGGTTCAGACCGCAGAAGAAGACAGACACATAATAAGGATGAAGAATATCTCAGAGGAGCTTCACCAATCGGTATTGGAAAAAATCGAAAGTTTGTCCAATATTGAAGAATTGAGGTTCGAATCGGTAGGTCCGCTGGTCGGTAAGGAACTGAAAGAAAAAACCAGCCTGATGGCTGTTTTAGCCGTTTTCGGAATACTTTTATATATAACTTTGGCTTTCAAGGGCATTTCGAAAAAGCCTTTGCCTTCTTGGGAATACGGGTTGGCTTCGATTCTCGCCCTCGGCCATGACATATTCATACCTTTGGGTCTTTTTGCTTATCTGGGCCACCTTAACGGGGCTCAGATAACCATCCCGGTCGTCACTGCCCTTTTGACCGTGCTTGGGTATTCAATCAACAACACCGTGGTGGTGTTCGACAGGATGCGAGAGAATCTCATTAAAGACAGGAGGTCTTCTTTCGAGGAGGTGGTGAATAATTCCATCAACCAAAGCTTCAGCAGGTCAATGAACACTTCTTTGACCACCCTTTTGGTGCTGTTCGCCATATTCTTTCTCGGAGGAGAGACTTTGAGGTACTTTTCTCTGGCCATGATAGTCGGCCTTATCGCCGGCACTTATTCTTCCTTGCTTTTGGCCCCTTTGATGCTGGTCAGCTGGATGAGGAGGAAATATTGACAGATTTTGTCTAAAATGATATAAAAATAGAACGGCAATAAAAACATGGCCAATTTTGACTACAAAAACGTCATTGAAAACCTCCTGAAAGAATCTTCATCCCGTTCCAGGGACATTATCGGCAAAAGGTTCGGGCTAATTTCTTTTAACGGGAAGAAAAGCACTTTAGAAGCGATAGGCGAAGAATACGGACTCACTCGAGAAAGAGTCCGCCAGATAGAGGAAGACTCGATGAAAGGATTCAAGGAAACTCTTTCCTCAAAATACCCGCTTCTATCCGAATATTTCAAAGAAGCGATAAAGACCAGCGGCGGGGCGAGAAAGGAAGAAACTCTGGTGAAAGAACTGGGTGCGGAAGAGGACAAGAACCGCATCGTTTTCCTGCTGAACCTCGTTTCCGGGATCAAAAAATACAAAGAGACAGATTCCCTGTATCCTTTTTGGGCTTTGGATGAAAAATCAGCCCAGGCGGCCAAAAAGGAGATAACAGACTTTTCAAACTACCTTGCAAAGAAAAAAATTCCGGTGTCTCTCGAGGAATACCTGACTGAAAAGAAATCCGGCGTCAAAGGGGTGTCTTATATATCCCTGGCTTCCTGGATCGAAATATCCAAGAAGGTGGGGCAGAACAGGGAAGAAAAATACGGATTCCTGAAATGGCCGGAAATCATCCCCAAATGGGTCAAGGACAAAGCCTATATTGTCTTAAAACAGGAGCATAATCCACTCCATTTCAGCGAAATAGCGAGGCTGGTCGGAGAGAGGTTTGCTGAAGGAAAAGTGATTTACCCGAACATCCAAACGGTGCACAACGAGCTCATAAAAGACGACAAGTTCGTCCTTATAGGCAGGGGCACTTACGCCTTGGCCGAATGGGGGTACAAACCCGGAGTGGTCAAGGAAGTTATAAGCGAAGTTTTGAAGACGTCAGCCAAGCCTTTGAACAAAGGCGAAATAATAAGGAGGGTTTCTCAGCAGAGGATGGTCAAGGAAAACACCATTCTCCTGAACTTGAACGACAGGAGCCATTTTTTCAGGGACTCTCAAGGTAGGTACAGGCTGAGAGAGGCTTAATAATGGAAGAGGCATACATAATCCTTAACACAATCTGGGCCGCAATAAGGAACTGGTGGTGGGTCATCCTGCCCTTTGTTCTTTGGCGCCCTTTTTTGTTTCTGTGGCTCTGGTGGAGGAGGGAGATGTGGAATAAACAGCAGAAGGCCATGATACTCGAGGTCAAGATACCCAGGGACGTATTAAAGCCTTTAAAGGCGATGGAACAGGTCATGGCCAGCATCTGGGGGGGCGTGTTCGACCCGCCTGACTGGTGGGAAAAGTGGATTGAAGGGAAGACGCAGATTTCTGTTTCTTTCGACATCGTGAGTTTAGGAGGAGAGGTGCATTTATACCTTAGGATCGTGAATGTGCTGAGAAATACCATAGAGTCTTGCATATACGCTGAATATCCTGACGCCGAAATATCGGTTGTTGACGATTATGTAAAGAATGTTCCCCGCGACATGCCCAACAAGGACTGGGACATGTGGGGGGCGAACATAAAGCTTTTAAGGGACGACATCTATCCCATAAGGACTTACGCCAAGTTTTTCGAGGAAAAGACCGAACCCAAAGAGGAAAAGAGGATAGATCCCATGGCCACTCTTTTTGAGGGACTGGGCAGGCTTGGACAAGGAGAGCAGATGTGGATCCAGATGATCGCTTCTCCTGTCACAAACGTGGAGAATAATTATGTTGACCGGGGAAAGGAGCTTGTCGGCAAAATGCTTTCCAGGAAGAAGGAAGAGAAACCCAAGTCGATCGTCCAAGAAGCGACTGAAGACCTGGTATTCGGCCTCCAGGAAAAAAAGAAAGAAGAAACTACCTTTCGCTTGGCCGAGCTTCAGCTCTCTCCGGGAGAAAGGGAAATCGTTTCCTCGGTGGAGAACAAGATAGGCGCCTATGTTTTTGAAACGGTGATGAGATTCATATATCTTGGCGAAAAGGACGTTTTCTTCAAACCGCAGATTAAGTCCGTTTTCGCGTTTTTCGCCCAGTTCGACACGGCCAACCTCAACGGATTCAAACCCTGGCCGGAAACCATCACCAAGATAAAAAAGAAATGGTTTTTGCCCATGAACCTTTTCATACAGAGAAGGCTGTATCTGAGGAAAAGGCGTCTGTTCAGGAATTATATCAAAAGATTTCCTCCTTTCTGGCCGAAACCTAAAGGGCCTTTCATCCTAAGCAACGAGGAGATGGCCACGATTTACCACTTCCCGGGCCAGATATCCGCCCCCGCCCCTTCGGTCCAGAGGGTGGAAGCCAAAAAAGGAGACGCCCCGTCCACCCTTCCTATAGAATAAATTCATGGAAAACAAAGACATTAATTTTTTCGGGGTGACGACCTTCCGCAACCAGCGCAAGAAGTTCGGGATCAAGCCCGACGACAGGAGGCGCCATATGTATCTGATCGGCAAAACAGGCATGGGCAAGACCGTCGCCCTCAAGAACATGGCCATCCAGGACATCCAGAACGGGAAGGGCATAGGATTCGTAGATCCCCACGGGGAAGCGGCAGAGGAGCTTTTGCAGCACGTCCCCCAGAGCAGGGTCAACGACGTCGTCTATTTC
>JBAZGB010000102.1:0-6494 GCA_041653135.1 Eubacteriales bacterium
AATGGATCGGTCAGAACCGTCAGCCCCTCTTGATTGGTAAACAGAAAGCAGGAATGACCAAGCCAACGAATGTTCAATCTTCTCACCTCTTCTTTGAAATGATAAGTCTTAACAGTAAACAGATTATTACATTGATTTTATCGAGTTACGGACAACGTGTCAACATTCCCCCTCAAGCGAATTTGACACTTCAAAATCACATATCGTATGCAGAAAGGAGAACTTATTAAAGTTCTCCCTTTAATCGTGCGCCCGGCATGGGCGCAGTCTAACGGGTGAAAGTCCCGAGTGCGGGTTGATAGTGCCAAGCACATAGCCAAGGGCAAGGGTGTCCACCGCGAGGTGGAATCTAAAGGAAGCCGGAGGCAAACTTCTGGTCTGACGAATAGAAATCATATTAGGCATACGCTGGCTGGGTAAGGTTGCGATACAAACTGAAGCCCAAAACTATCCGGAAGCCAACGGTGTAGATGTGGCAGATAGATGGAAGGAAAGACTGCGCTCTTACCCGGGGAGGCCTCATGGACGGGTGGAAACAGAGTAAGAAATCCGGTTGAAACAAGATTTGTCATGAGGAGTCAGCAGAAGCCATAGTGCGTGCGTGGCAGCACGATCATCAGGTGGGTTAAAGTCCCGCTGAGTCCCGGACTAGGGGGCTCATATCCAAACTTGGGGGTAATGCCTCGGGGGCCGGCAAACCGCCGGAGGGCAGGGCGTCTGCCGTGAGGCAGAGTCTGAAGGGCTTGAGGAGAAGTACCAGGCTGTAGTGAAACGGAGCTATCCGATTTGCGAACCGGTCGGCCAAAGATGGGACAAGGTCGAGTCTGCACTATGGAGACGAAGGCATTTCTAGTCCACCCATCGCACCAAGGTGTGTGCGGGCGGCATGGTACGGAAGATGATGATGTGACCCACGGAGATCTCGTCATGTCTGAAAAGAGTGCACTTGGAGGACGAGTGGGTAAAGAAAGTCGAAGGGAATGGAGCCGTGGGCACCCCTTCCAAAGAAAGCGCGGCAATTTCAGTAACGGATGTTATAAGGAAACCCCGAAGTGCATACCGGACGCATGGCGAGAAGTCGGAGAGCTGTATATTACTTAAGAACGGACGAACAACAGAAACGTTCGGATCAGCCCCTTGGTGAGGCTGGCTCCAGAGTACTCAAAAGGTACCATGGAAGGGGAAGGCGGCTCGCTTTATGGAGACCGAAACTTTAATGAGTTACGTGAGTAGGCGGCAAGGGACGGAAAGTTCCCTATGAGAAAGACCCAAAACTTGCAGGCGGAGGATACGAAACGAATGAAAGCAGACGGCACGGAACGGAAAGTTCATTCTTTAATCGACAAGGTATATCACAAAACTAACTTGGAACTGGCATGGAATCAGGTAAAAGCAAATGGAGGAAGCGGAGGAATAGATAAAGTAAATATTCCTGCGTTCGAGGAAGTAGCGGAAGTCGAACTAGCAAGATTACATCAAGAGCTAAAGGAAGAAACCTATCAACCGATGCCTGTTAGGCGGCTGTACATCCCCAAAAGAGGAAATCCAAAGGAGAAACGTCCATTAGGAATTCCGGCAATTCGAGACCGGATATGCCAGCAAGCGCTAAAGAACCGACTTGAGCCCATCTTTGAACCACTATTCAGTGAATGTAGCTTTGGGTATCGGCCGGGACGCTCGACACATCAAGCAATGAGGAAAATCTATAGAGAACTCATGGATAGTTACGAGTGGATAGTAGATGCAGATTTGCGAAACTTTTTCGGAACAGTTCACCACGAGCGACTCATCGATATGATTGCCGAAAAGGTCAGTGACGGACGTATCCTCAAATTGATCAGGCAAATGCTTGAAGCAGGTTACATGGAGAACGGCAAGAAATATGCGACACCAAGCGGGACACCCCAGGGAAGCGTAGTCAGTCCATTATTCAGTAACATCTATCTAAACCGATTCGACCACGAAATGACAAAGAAAGGTTACCGACTGACTCGTTTCGCTGATGATTGGGTTATCCTCTGCAAAACGCAAGTAGAAGCCGCTAAAGCTCTTCGAGATGCAAAAATAATACTAGAATCGTTAGGATTGACGCTTCACCCCGACAAAACAAAAATCACTCATATCAAGTGGGGATTTGAGTTTCTCGGCTACAAGCTAAAACGTGGAAAAGGACTATCCCTGCCACAAGAAAAGATAAAGAAAATACCTAGAATAAATATCTACGCCTATCCAACAGACAAATCCATCAAGCGATTCATAGATACCATCCGGTCACGAACGAAAAGACGGATTCCGCTAACGGTCTACCAACTCATCGATACTATTAATCCAGTCATCAGGGGATGGGGAAATTATTACCGCAAAGCGCATGTCAGGAAACTATTCAACCGACTACAACAATGGATTATTAGACGTATCTGGAGTCACCGGACGAAGAGATGGCGTAATGCTGGCTGGAAGAAGCTTCCGGTACCCACCCTTTATTCCAAGTACAAGTTAGTTAGCCTTTTGTCGCTAATTCCAGACTTGAACCTACGAACTGCACCCAAAGGGTGACATGGAGGAAAGCGGATTGCGGGAAAACTGCACGATCCGTTTGATCGAGCGGACGGAGGAAGGCAAAGGCCGACCTCCTTCGACTCTACACGGAGGTGCTCTAGACACCAACGGAAGGGCCGAACCAAAGGAGGTGGAGGTCAATGAAAGTTACTGAAAGTGACAATTCAAAACACAGACAACTTCGATTAGAAGACTATCTGCAAAGGGTATCTGCGGAACAGAAAGAGTATGCAGAAGTGTGCGCGTCACCCAAGATAACTGAAACCGACAACACCAACACAAATGAGCAGACGGAAGATTTGCTTGAGCAAATCCTTAGTACCGTGAATCTAAACCAGGCCTATAGGCAGGTTAAAAGAAACAAAGGCGCAGGTGGAATCGATGGTATGCAGGTAGATGAACTTCTACCCTTCCTGAAAGAACACAAGGATGAACTATTGCAATCTCTCCGGGACGGTAATTACCGTCCAAAACCCGTACGGAGGGTAGAAATACCCAAAGAGAACGGAAAGATCAGAAAACTGGGAATACCCACCGTCGTGGACAGGCTAATCCAACAAGCGATATCTCAAATTCTAAGTCCCATCTTTGAGGAACAGTTCTCAGACAATAGCTTTGGATTCCGACCGAACCGTAGTGCACACGGTGCACTAATAAGATGCCAAACCTACATCACGGTAGGTTATAAATATGTAGTTGATATGGATTTGGAGAAGTATTTCGATACGGTAAACCAAAGCAAGCTAATTCAAATTTTGTCGGAAACGATAAAGGATGGCCGAGTCATATCCCTGATTCATAAATTTCTAAAAGCGGGAGTAATGACCAACGGGATGTTTGAAGAAAGTTCAGAGGGCGTACCACAGGGCGGACCCCTGAGCCCGTTACTTGGCAACATAATGCTTAACGAGTGCGACCACGAGCTGGTAAAGCGAAGGCACCACTTTGTACGTTATGCGGATGATATGATGATTTTCTGCAAAAGTAAGAAGGCGGCACAACGAACACTTGATCACATTCTCCCCTATATTGAAGGAAAATTATATCTGAAGGTAAATATGGAGAAAACGAAGGTCGCGCATGTAAGATATGTCAAGTTTTTAGGATATAGCTTCTATATTTACAAGGGAGAAGGGCGTCTGAGAATCCATCCTAAAAGCATCCAGAAACTTAAGGGTAAAATCCGGAAAGTCACTGGGCGTAGCAATGGGATGGGAATTGAAGAGCGTAGAACTAAGCTCAATCAAGTGGTACGAGGCTGGACGAATTACTTCAAACAAGCAGATGCTAAGAACCTACTCAATAGCTTGGATGAATGGATGAGAAGTCGCATACGAATGGTAACTTGGAAGCGATGGAAGAAAATCCGAACACGGTTTGAAAACCTGAAGAAAGCAGGCATTAGCAAGGAACAAGCATGGATGTGGGCAAACACAAGAAAAGGCTATTGGCGTGTAGCCCATAGCCCTATTTTGACGAGAGCCCTATCCAACGAGCGTTTCAAACAAATCGGATACCTTAGTTTCAGTGAATGCTATTCTGCGAAATAACGTGTAAACTTTGGAAGCGCCGTATACCGAACGGTACGTACGGTGCTGTGGGAGGTCGGCTGATTAATTAATGATCAGCCTCCTACCCGATTCATGACCCAGGGGTGAGAAAAAAAGTGTAACAAGCTCTCGTCCACGTTTATAGAATACAAATAGGAAACTTTCAAAAAACGAAACGGAGTTGAACACAATGAAGGGTGTAATCAAGCTGACGCTTTGTCAAAAAGGCTGTTGTCCAACCGTAGAATTTGATACGGACAGCGTAATCATCAAAGATGATAATGGTGGAAAAGTATCCCTAACCATTAGTCAGTTTAGAATTCTCTTAGATCAATACCAGAATATTCAAGGTGAAGCGTAATGCTTTTTAATATGCTGTTAACTTTAAGCATCCGATTCTTTCTCTTTGATTTTGTTTTGTTTAAAGGTATAAGAAATTACCTTAACTCAAAAGGGTATTTATTTAGAAAACTCTTTAGTTGTCCTTTCTGTCAAGGGTTTTGGTGCGGTCTGGGAATTTATCTGACTGCGCATAGGGTCTCCTTTAATCTGAGTTTTCTACTATCCATGCTGTGTTTTGGCTTTGTCACGGCATATCTTAGCCTAATGACTACCGCCATATTTTATCCCTTAATTGAAAAGTTTGAGGAGAAAAACAGCACCCCTTGATAATCACCAACAATGCATAATTAAATTGCCGGATAATATTTTCTTTTTTGGGCTTATTTACTCCCTGGCAGGGGGGTATTTGATAAGCTTATTTTTTATCGTGAATTTCCTAATCTCCCCCGTGTTCAATGGTCCATACTTTTCCCAATCTTCGGGTGTCATTTTGCGCGTGATGCATTCACCATTCAAAATAATTGCCGTACCTGAGGATTTGCGCTATACTTGTCGAAAGAAAAACGATGCCGGAGGCTGTCATGAAAAAGGAAAACATCAGCGGATTAAACGGTTACGATATCCCGTGCATGAACAATTTGAGCGGCGGCGAGAGAATGACCGTCATTATCAGCCATGGTTTCGGGAGCAGCAAGGAAAGTCCGACCGCTCAGGCTGTAGCAGCGGCGCTGCCGAAACACGGCATAGGGACGTACAGCTATGATTTTCCTGCCCACGGCGACAGTCCGGCGGACGGTGAGCAGTTTAGAATATTCAACTGTCTGAACGACCTTGCTTCGGTCGAAACTCATGTACGTGAGCTTATGCCCGAAACAAAGATTGCCTATTTCTCGTCCAGCTTCGGCGCGTACATTAATCTGATCTATTTGGCGAAACGCCCGCACGCAGGAAAGAAATCTTTTCTGCGCTGCGCGGCGGTGGACATGCCGAGGCTGTTCAGAAATCACACTACGCCGGAGCAGTATGCGCAGCTTGACGCGCAAGGCTGCGTCATCCTGGATTTTGACTATATTCGCCCTCTGAAAATCATGCGGGAATTTTATGACGACCTTGCGGCGCACGACTTGTTTAAACTCTGCCGGCCGGATATGGCGGAGCTCGCGATGATCCACGGCGATGCCGATGAGACCGCCCCGGTGGCGGATGCGCGTCGCTTTGCCACGCAGTTTGGGGCGAGACTGACGGAGGTCAAAGGCGCTGATCACCGCATTACGATTCCGGGCGGAATGGAGCTGGTCATCGATACCGCGGTGCAGTTCTTTATCGCAAAGTGATTCCCCCATAAAATACTTCAGCGTGAGAATGAATGGTCAAGCATGGATTTATAAGAAAAATAAATATATAGTAGGGGTAAGCTTTGTTTGTCAATAGGAAATACTTCTTATATAGAATGCTCCGTTTAGCGGAGCTCTCCCGGGAACTAAATGGAAAACGTGGCACACAAGCGGATGTGGAGGTATCTTATGATCACAGAACAACCAAACCTGTTACCACTGCAAGGCTTGACCAGTGAGCAGGCTCAAAACTTACAGAGACAGTTTGGAAAAAACGAACTGGCAGCGGAGAAAAAGCAAAGCTTTTTCAGAAAAGTAATACATATTATCTGTGAGCCTATGTTCCTGCTGTTAATTGTCGCTGCGGTTATCTATTTTATTTTAGGAGAACCGCGTGACGGTGCAATTATGCTTATATTTGTGGTTGGGATTATTAGTATAGATGTCATACAAGAATGGAAAACAGATAAAACATTAAATGCCCTCAAAGACTTATCCGCCCCGCATGTCGTCGTTATCCGGGATGGGAAAGAACAAATAATTGCCAGTGCAGACCTGGTGCCGAACGATTTGATGATCATTACGGAGGGTGTCAAAATTCCCGCTGATGGGGATGTCGTTAAAGTAAGCGATCTTTGTGTAGATGAATCAACTCTTACGGGTGAAGCCGAGGGTGTTTGGAAAGTCACCATGGACAACAATGCTAAAA
>JBAZGB010000103.1:0-6471 GCA_041653135.1 Eubacteriales bacterium
AGGGATTTTTTTCTGAGAAAAACAGATGCGATTTACCAAATGCTGTCTTGCAAGATTTTCAAAGTCCCGAAAGACGAAATTAAATCTGTCTTTTTGCATCAATATCAAGAAGTAGTTGATATTGATGCCATTACCGATAAAAAGGCAATGGTGGAAAACTATATTATCTCCCCTTCCCTGGGAGAATATCTTATTCACCTGTTCCGGGATATGAACTCCGATACGCATAAAGCGGCCCAGATTATCGGTGGTTATGGCTCTGGTAAATCACACCTGTTGGCTTTCATCATTTCTTTGCTCACCGAGCGGGACCTGTACCGGTATGTTCAAAATGACCAGGTCAGAGAGATACTTGAGAGTCCACAGCGGGATTTTGCAGTCATCCACTGGGAACTGCAGCCGAACGACGTACGGTTAAGCGAGTACTTCTATGATCAATTGGAAATACAACTGAGGGAAAAATACGGTATCGAAATGGCCTTGCCAACGTCCGGGGTGGTAGATCATAAAAAAACCATCCTTCAGGTTCTGGACAAAGTCAAGGAAGGCAATCCCACCCGGGGTCTGGTGGTAGTGGTGGACGAAATTTCGGATTTTTTAAAACAAAAATCCAAAGAAAAGATTAACCACGATATCCAGTTCCTGCGCGTCCTGGGACAGGCTGCCCAAAGTTCCGACTTCATGTTTGTCGGCGCCATGCAGGAGCAGATTTTTTCCAACCCCAAATATATGGACGAAGCGGAAAGTTTTGGGCGGGTGGCGGAACGGTTCCAGATTATTACCATCAAACGCGAAGATATTAAACGGGTGATCGCCGGGCGGGTGCTCAATAAAACGGCCGGGCAGAGGCTTGAACTGGAAGAATTGTTCAAAGAGTATCTAAAATACTTTCCGAATCTTCGGGCCGGCCTGGATGAATACATTGACCTGTTCCCCCTGCACCCTTACGTAATCCACATCTTTAGCGAGTTGCCCTATTTTGAAAAACGCGGGGTAATCCAGTTTACCGTCCAGGAAGTGGAGCGAATCCTGGAACAGGAATTCCCTTTTTTAATCACCTACGACCGGATTTATAACGAAATCGCCTCCAAACATACGGTCAAAAACCTGGAAAGTGTCTCCCCGGTAATAAACGCCATAGAAACCCTGGAAAGCAAAGTGGATCTTTTAGATACCCGCCACCAGGACACGGCCCGCAAAATTATTAAAGCCCTGGCCGTACTCAGACTTTACGGGAAAAGCCTGAACAATGGGGCCGCCGCGGAGGAGTTGGCCAACACCCTCTTGACCTTGCCCGGCAACAGGCTGATGGAGGCGGCCGACGAGATTACCCTGGTGCTGAATAATTTTCGCAAGGTTACCGACGGACAATTCATCAATGTCACTAAAGACGGCTACTATTTCCTTGACCTTGCTCTGACCGTGGACTATGATCAGGTGATCCGGCGGCGGGCTGAAAATCTGCCGGAAAATATCCTGGACGAGGAGATCCTGGCCCTCTTAAAGGACCAGTTGCTTCTGACTGATGGTCCCGCCCCGGCTGTCTTTTGGGACACCTGCCGCTGGGCAGGCCGCCGCGCTTTTAGGGAGGGTCTTTTTATCTACGAAACCGGCCGGGGAGAAACGGTTGGGGAAAGCGGGGACTACCAGGTCATCTTTGTATCGCCCTTTTACACCGGCAACCGCTATGCCGCAGCGGAAAACCGGGCACAAGTCAGCGGCAGCCTGTCCCGTGAGGCGGTGGAGCAGTTAAAACTGGCTGCGGCTGCCCGGACCCTGGCCCGGGAAAATTACCACCGCAGCATTATGGAGAAAAAATATGCCGGTTTTAAAAAAGAGTTTACGGCCATGTTTATGCAGGCCTGGCTGGAAACCGGCCAGGTAAATACCGGTAAGGCCAAAAAAGGAATCAAAACCTTAATTGCCAGGGAATTTGCCAATTTTGACGAGTTGTTTTCCGAAATCAAACCGGGGCTTTTTGAGGATTATTTTAATCATAAATACCCAAAACACCCCAGATTTACCCAGTTAATTACCCGCGATAATATCAAAGGGGAATTTGGCGCAACCACAAGAGAAATCATCAGCAAAGGCGCCGTCCAGTCCCTGTTTTCCAATGCCAGGTCTATCTTAAATGCTCTGAACTTGTTGGACAAAAAGAGCAACCTTTCCACCGCCGGTTCGGAAGTGGCGGCTAAAATTATAGAAACGGCCAGGAATGCTGAGGGAAAGGTTGTGGACGTGAACGAACTGATTAAAGAGTTCCAGGAGCCGCCTTTCGGCTACGACCGCTGGATGACGGCCTTTGTGCTCATCATCTTAACCTATAACGGGGAAATTGTCTTAAAAGCGGCCGGCGGGAAGGTGATCAGCTCGTCTGAGGTAGGAGAAACCTTTGGCGCGGGTCTGGATGCCTTTGAAAATATCAAGTACCTGGCTATGGAGAGCGACTTCAACCCCCAGCCGGTAATCAACCTCCTGCTGGCCATCGGGATGGACCCCGGCACAGCGACGAAAATGCGAGTGACGGCCAGGCGCGGCGAGGTGGTGCCGGAGTTCCGCACCCGCTACCTGGAAATAAAAGAACAGATTGAGCTTGTCCGGAAAAAGCTGGAGACCCTTTCTTTAAACGCCGCCGGTCTTATTGACCTGGACGGGTTAAGCAGGCGACACCCGATCCTGGTGGAGATCCCTCTGTCTGATTTTGAACAGGTAAAAACGCCCAACGATTTCAAAAAAATTGTTTATGACGACCCAACCATAAAAAAGATTGGCGATGCCTGGAAAACCCTACAGGAACTGAACCGCTTCTACAAATTTTATACCGGACAGTTGGAGAAGGAAGTAGAGTATGCCCGGGAAGTCCGGCGGATGCTGGAGGAATACCCCAGCCTGTTTCTGGTAGAGGGTCTGAAGGAATTTCTAACTGAATCTTTTGCCGTGCTGGCCGACGCCGGCCGCCTGCTGGACCGGACCGAACAGTTGCCGCTTTTAGGCAAATTGCAGCAAGTCCGCAAAAAATACGTCGCCGCCTATTACGCAGCTCATGAAAAGTACGTGGGCGCCCGCGTCAACTGGGCCGGATTAAAGCAGCTTGCCGCCAGCCAGACCTGGAAAAACCTATTACTTTTAAAGAATGTGGCCGTACTCAACAGGCATCCCCTGTCCCGGGTGGAAAATGAAATGTCGGTTCTTTCCGGCCTGCGCTGTGATGAATTTAAGGTAGAATTGATTGAGAAAAGACTGCAGTGCCCGCACTGCAATTTCCCGGTAGGTTTTAAGCAGGAAAATATTGACCGGCGAATATCTTCTTTGGAAGATGAAATGGAAAACCTTCACCGGGAATGGGAAGAATCCATCCTAGCCGAGGTGAACAATTACCGGGACAACCTGGACTACCTAGAAGCAAATGAAAAAGCTCTTGTGGAGCAGGCATCTTGCCTGCAAAAAGTTAATGTGGAGCAGGCATCTTGCCTGCAAAAAAAAGCAATTATTACAGAAGAACTGGTGATGGCCCTGAACAACCTTTTCAAGGAACTGGTTTCGGTGGAGGTTAACCTGCAGGGGTTGCTGGAGGCTTTATTTGATAACACCCAGGTTATGGATTATTTTACCTTTGAGCGGAAACTGGACGCCTGGAAACAAAAACTGGTAGCCGGCCTTGACCTGGATAAAGTGCGGATCAAGCTGTCCGGTGGTAAAAAAGCGGATTAAATGACCCGGTATCATAGCCGGCATCAATAAGGGGTAAGGCAATTAGCTAAAAATACCTAAAGAATAAAGCTTGATACCTATTTTTTTCGGTATATAATAGCATTATGGTTAAAATTAAAAAATGTGGCTATTCCTTTAGCTCAGCAAAGACAAATATCCCGACAATTTGTAGGCAGGAAGAACAAGACAGTGGTTATAAAGCTATGGTTTCTGAACAAAGTAAATAACCACATTAAAAAAGTGAGGTTAAGGTATGGAATGAAAACAAATGAGCTTTTTTCAATAGTTGAGTCTTTGCCAGTGGATATTAAAACTAAATTAGTTGAAAAGATTCTTAATAGCTTATATCCTACGCAAAAGGAAATAGATGAATTATGGGCAAAAGAAGTGGAAACGAGGGTTAATGAAATTAAAACTGGCAAGGTCAAAGCCATACCGGGAGATGAAGTTTTTAATGATATCCGTGAGAAATTTTATAAATGAGATACTCTTTTCATCCTGAGGCAAAAAAAGAGTTACTTGAAGCGATAAATTACTATGAAGAATATCAATCTGGACTAGGTTTGGAATTCGCAAAAGAAGTTTATTCAACGATTCAAAGGATAATCTATTTTCCCAAAGCATGGTCAAAATTGTCAGAGAATACGATGAGGTGCCTAACTGGCCGTTTCCCTTTTGGTGTGATTTACCAAATTGTTGAAGAAGAAGTCTTGGTTATTGCAATTATGCAGTTGAACAGAAAACCTGACTATTGGGGGAAAAGGTTAAAATAAAGCCTAATGCCTTCAAATTCGTATTGGCAAAAGAAACTAAGAGATTTCCGTTCGACCCACTGCAAGTGGAAATCATGGCCTGCACTAAAATCCATTGCTTCTGGTATTCTTTTTAATTTTCTCATAGTCTTTCTCTTTGTTTTTGGCATGTAGTTGCAGCCAAACAGAAATAAGCTGTAAGTATTCTCTGAATCCTTTTGTAACTTTAAAGAACAGGAGAGAAATTCATGGATTACGCAACCGGTTCACTTTTTCCAGGTGAAGAAAAACAAGAGAAGGAACAAAAGGACGAGTTTGCCGCCTCTTGCCGGCCTCTTTCGGAATTGCTGAATTCGGTGCGCCATATCGAGGGTTTTCCCCTGGGCCGGGACGGGGACATTCTGGCTCTGTCCGATCCTCCTTATTACACCGCCTGCCCTAACCCGTACCTAGGTGAATTTATCAAGTTCTACGGGAAGCCTTATGATGAGGCCACCGATACCTACGAGCGCACGCCTTACGTTAGCGACGTGAGCGAGGGGAAGAACGACCCGGTTTACAACGCCCATTCTTATCATACCAAAGTGCCCCACAAGGCGATCATGAAATATATCGAGCATTATACAGAAGAAGGCGACCTTGTTTTCGATGGCTTCTGCGGCAGCGGTATGACCGGTGTGGCGGCGCAACTGCTGGGCCGCCGGGCCATCCTGGGCGATCTTTCACCGGCGGCCACCTTTATTGCCTACAACTACAATACCCCGGTGGACGTAGCGGAGTTTGAGCGGGAGGCCAAAAGAATCCTGGCCGAGGTGGAAAAGGAATGCGGCTGGATGTACGAGACATTTCATAGTGAAGCAGGCATCCTGCCTGCAAAAAAAGATGCTGGCTGGAAGCCTGCTCCACTTACTGAGTTTAAACAAACGGAAAGAGATCTTCCGCATTGGCAGCATCCTGGAGCGATTTTCTTTGTGACCTTTAACATCTATCAGAGAAAAGCACTCTCAGCAAAATCCCGGGATATTGTTATGGAAGCTATCAAATACTGGGATGGAAGCAATATCTATTTGTTTTCCGCCGTTGTAATGCCTGACCACGTGCATATGCTTTTCAAATTATTGACTGACAAGGACGGCAACTCTGAAGAACTGTCAAAGGTGATGCACAGTATCAAAAGTTACTCCGCCAATCAGGTGAACAAAGAAGAGGGCTGGTCAGGTATTTTATGGCAAAATGAAAGCTATGATCACATCATTCGAGATGAAGCGGATTTCAACAACACGCTGAACTATATCTACTATAATCCCATCAATAAAGGATTGGTTTTAAGAGAACAACCCTATCCCTGGTACATGAGGCATGAAGCATTAAAAGATGCAGGCTGGAAGCCTGCTCCACTTGGCAGAATCAACTACACTGTCTGGTCTGACGTGTTTATCTGTCCCTATTGCGGCAGTGAGTATGTTTTTTGGGAGGCAGCGGTGGATAAAGAAAAGGGCAAGGTGCTGGATAAATACCCCTGCCCCTCCTGCGGCGCGGTAGTGTGCAAACGTGACTGCCGGCGGGCCACGGTTACCATTTGTGACCAGGCCATCGGCCAGGAAGTTACCCAGGCTAAACAGGTCCCGGTGCTAATTAATTATACTGTGAAACAGGCTTCCAGCCTGTCAAGCAAAAGATTTGAGAAAACGCCCGACGCCTTCGACCTGGAATTGATCCGGAAGATTGAGGAAAGTGCTATACCCTACTGGTTCCCGACTGACAGAATGCCGGAGGGATATAATACTGAGCAACCCAAGCGATCTCATGGTATTACCCATGTGCACCATTTCTATTTCAAAAAAAGTTTATGGGTACTTGCATCGGCTCATCATAAAGCTAATATAACGTAACTACTCAGCTACGCAAAATTATTTTCTTAAACGGCGCCTCAATAGAAAAATAGTTCTGGACTCAGTGCTACAAATCATGTAATATGGAAACATGAAAACAGAAGCTGAATTCC
>JBAZGB010000104.1:0-6365 GCA_041653135.1 Eubacteriales bacterium
CAATGACAACGCCACTCGCGCCGAGGCGGCTACGTTGATTGTCAGGATGCTAAACAAACTATAATCTAAGGAATCCTGCTTGAAAGAGTATGGTGCTTTTCAATGTCGCTTTAATGAGTGACCGAAATACATAAAGGAAGGGATTCTTATGTTTAAAGGCGGGAATCCCTTTTTGTTTTAAAGCTTAAAAGATTAGAATTTGCTCCCTAGAATATTGGCCTTCCTTAATAAATTCTTGGAGATGTCTGGCTTTACCTTGGTACCAGATTTAACAATCTTACCCAATAGTTTATATCCTCCATAATGCAATACTTCATTAACTGCTCTAATTGCTCCTCTACTTTGGCCTGCGATAAAGTTGAACGGCCATGGTGTGGTACAGGCAGTTACTATAACCGCTGGCTTTCCCTTTTGGCGTGGAAAGGGCATTCCATTAGGCTTTTCTCCCATAAAAATTGGTACGTTCCTGTCAAATAAAAGCTTAAGTTGCGCACTCATATTTCCCCAGTGAGTTGGAGTGCCCACAATAAGACCATCAGCATCCCTTATTTTACGTCCTGTTACGTGACCGTCGTCTTGCGGCAAGATGCATTCCTGGTCTGGTCGACACTTCATGCATGCGGTACATGGCCTGATTCTAAGTTCGTGTACATCAATCCATTCAACCTCATACTTATTAGACGCACCGTCAGCAATTTCTTTAAGAAGATTGGCAACTGTTCCATTTTTGCGTGCGCTGCCGTTTAACACCAATATACGCATATTAACACTCCCCCGGTAAAAGTAGTTTTATAATATAACAATAACTGAATAAAGTTAAATATATATTAAGAAAACAATAAAATTCGTTATTGATGATTAAGGCTCAAAAACAGGAGTTACCTGGTATTTGAGCCCTTTTTCTTCGCAAAACTTCCAATTGGATCCTTTAAGAACCGTCCCCCTGTATTTAAAAGATTTTCTAGAGGATGGGAGGTGCCTTTATGTTCCCCATCCTCTAGAAAAAAAGGGGGGGGTTGTTTAAGCTTCTATCCAAAATTACCCGCAAGGTAATCTTCGGTTGACTTTTCACTGGGTTTAACAATCAGATCGGCGGCCTTTCCGTATTCAACGAGGTTTCCGTTAAGAAAAAAACCAAGGTAATCAGAAATTCTTCTTGCTTGTCCGAGGTTATGGGTGACGACCAGCACTGTATATAAACTCTTCAACTGAAAAAGGAGTTCTTCAATCTTTGCCGTAGAAACCGGATCCAGCGCACTGCAAGGTTCGTCAAGCAAAATTATTTCCGGAGAAACGGCCAGCACCCTGGCGATGCATAAACGTTGCTGCTGTCCGCCGGATAGGCTCAAGCCCGACACGTTTAGTTTGTCTTTTACCTCATCCCAAAGATTGGCCCGTTTTAAACTGTCTATCACTATATCTTCCAATTCCCTTTTCTTTATCTTTGGATTATGTTCACGCACCCCGAAGGCGACATTGTCGAAGACAGACATGGGAAAAGGATTGGGCTGCTGAAAAACCATGCCGACTTTACGGCGGATCATGACGACGTCAGTTTCCGGCTTGTATATATTATTATCATCTATATCTATATTGCCTTCCAGCCTGAAGGAAGCTACCAGGTCATTCAACCTGTTCATGCATCTTAAAAACGTGCTCTTGCCGCATCCCGAAGGTCCAATCAAACCTGTAATTGATTGCGGGTAAATCTCCATATTAACTTCTCTCAAAGCTTGAAATGATTTGTACCAGACTGACAGGTTTTTAACCTTTATTTTACATCCGTTATTTTCCATCGCCTCTTTATTCCTCCCTTAAGGCTCTGTACCGGCCCCAATAGTCAACCAGAGTATTTAAGGCAAGTATAATTACGATCAAAACCAATCCTGCTCCAAAGGCCTTATCTGGTGAGTTTCCTTCACCGGCGGGTGAGGAATAAAAAATATAGGTAGTCAGCGTACTGCCCGTGTTTTGCAGTGTAGCGAGCCAGTTCTGCGGCTGCCACCAGGGCTGGGTACCTGTTAAAGTCATGCTTCCGCCAAGGCAGAGCCACACAATTGCCGTATCTCCGGCAATTCTTCCTATGCCTAAAACAACGCCGGTGATAATTCCGGATATGGCAGACGGCAATACTATTTTCCTTATCGTTCTCCATTTGCTGATCCCCATCCCGTAAGCGGCCTCCCTATAAGCGGAAGGTACAGCCTTTATAGCCTCTTCAATAGATTTAATAATAAAAGGCAGCACCATCATTGCCATAGTTATTGAACTGACTATAAAGCTGCGGCCAAAAGCCTTGGCGTTTGTGACACCTTCAACCATTGTGCTGAAAAGTGAAAGATGCGGATTAGTAAAAATGGCCAGGCCGAAAATAGCGAAAACAATAGTCGGTACTCCCGATAAAATATCTATACCCGTCCGGATAGGTCCCGCCCATAAATTTTCTTCAGAGTATTCAGCCAGATAAATAGCCGTAGCCAGGGCCCACGGCAGGGCAAACAAAGTTCCCAGGGCAACCAGTAAAAATGTGCCTATAATGGGAGTAAAAATCCCTCCGGTGAGATTCTGGTCCAGGCTCGGTTTGGGATTAGTCGTTATAAAATCCCAGCTTATAACATGAATGCCTTTTATAACAAGAAATATTACTATAAACAACAAAAGAAACAAGGTAAGCAAACCGGATAACCAGCAGGCTGCATGGCCTAACACATTTTCTCCTTTACTTACCCGAAACACCCCCCGTCCGCAAATTTCCTGAGAATATTCTGGAAAATGAGCTTAACAGCACACATGACAGAAGAAGGAAAGAACCGCAGGCAAACAGAGCCGATTCGCAGGCTGCGACACTCATACCTTCGGCGTTGTCCACAATAGTAGAAGCCAGTGTCCGGACAGGCTCCAGAAAGAAGACCAGCCCATGCGCCGGATTAGGCAGGTTGGCCACACTGCCGGTGACCATAGAAAGAGCAATCGCTTCACCGATGGCTCTGCCTGCGGCCAGTATGGCGCCGGCAACGATACCGTTACGAGCCGCCGGAAGTATGATTTTCACTATTGTACGCCAGTGGGATAACCCTAACGCCAGGGAAGCTTCCTTATATTTTTTAGGTGTTGATTTAATCGCATCGCCGGCCATGGCGATAAAAATTGGTCCGATCATCATACTGAGCACTATTATTCCGGCCAAAAGACTTGTTCCATCCAGGGCGCAAATTTTAATCATCCTCAAGGAAAGTTCATTGCTGATCAGATGTTTGGATATAAAAGGAACTACGATCATTAAACCGATTAAACCGTAAATTACGGAAGGGACGGCAGCTAAGAGCCTGACGGTGGATTTCAGGGGCTTTCTCAGCCAGGCCGGACACATTTCTTCAATAAAAATAGCGCAACCCAGGCCAAACGTCAGACAAAAAACTAAAGCCCCGGAAGTGGTTAAGACCGTTCCGGCAATTAGAGGCAAAGCTCCAAATCTCAATACGGGTTGATCAGCGCTGGCCTGCCATGCCTTTGAAAAAATTTCATCCCAACCCCCGGAAAAAACAAAACTAAAACCGCTGGCCTTCAATACGGGAATAGCTTTGCTGATCACGAAAAACATCACAAAAAATATGAGAATGCTGCTAAGAATAGTCAACAGCAGAAGTATTTTTTCGATAATTCTTTCTTTAAACGGCTTCCTTGGTCTAGTAAAAAAGCCTGTTGTGGAAGACGCCTTTTCTGGGATTATCATAGAAACATTTTCCAGTTCCATTTTCTCATCCTCCTTCCTCTTCTTTGAAAAATATCCCGCCTGATTTTTTAATACAGGCGGGATTCGCTTAAGAAACAGATATTCTATTGAATAGAAATATATTCTTTTTTAACAATGCTCTGTCCCTCTGAAGATAAAACAAAATCAAGGAAAGATTTGGCCAGTCCCGTCGGAGCGCCTTTTGTCACCATAACGAAGGGGCGGATTACCTTGTATGTGCCGTTCTTGGCATTTTCCAGGGTAGGTTCGACACCGTCTAATTTTGGAGCTTTTACGCTCGAATCTACAAAGCCCATAGAGATGAATCCGATGGCGTTTTCGTTGGCGGCCACCGCCTGGCGGACCAAACCGTTTGACGCGTGCTGCTTGGCAGTGGCGACAACATTGTCTTCACCTAAAAATTTTTCTTTGAAGAAATCAAAAGTGCCGGACGGGGCAGTACGGGAATTAACTATAATCGGGGCATTTTTACCGCCGATTTCTTTCCAGTTGGTAATTGCTCCCGTAAAAATTATTTTGACCTGATCTGTGGTCAGTTTATCAACCGTATTTTTTGGGTTGACAGCAATCACAACGGCATCTTTGGCAATAGTCATGGCTACGAGGTCCTTGGGATCGCTATCTTTCAACGCACGTGAAACGTTGCCTATATTTACCTTGCCGTCAGCCGCATCTTTAATGCCTACGCCGGAACCGCCGCCGGTCACTGTAATCTGTACTTTGGGATTCTCTTTCATGAAAGCCTGCGTCAGTTCTTCGGCCAGGGGCTGCACGGACGTCGAACCGCTCATCTTTAAAGAACCTTTGAGCTCTGCGGTTGCGTCGCTGCCCCCGCCGGTGGTGACAACAACCAGGTTCTTGCTGCTTACCCAGTCAACTTTAGCGCCTAGAGACTCGGCTACAAATCTTAAAGGGACAACGGTACGCCCGTTGCTTACTGCAGCGGCTACATCCAGGATTACAGTCTTACTGCCCACCTTGGCTTCTTTCTTGCCTATCCATAAAATTATTTCTGTACTGCCTTTCTTGGCGGTTACTTTTTGAGCCTTATTGTCCCATTTAACGGAAGCCCCGAGGGTTTCGAAAATTGCCCTCATGGGGACAAGAACCGTACCCTGTTTAATGAATGGTTCCGAATCCATAGATAATGACTTGCCGTTTACCTGCACGGAAATATTTCCCGCAGCAAAGGCAAGCTGAATGCACAACAATGTCAGAACTGCAACCAAAGTAACAACCAGTAAGCGTTTTTTCATTAATTAATTACCCTCCATTCCTTTTGATGTACAATTAGTCTGCAAAAATCTATAATACGACCGTCTGAACTACTTCAACTACCCCCTTCCTGCCAGTTGATGTATTAGATGGATTGTACCTTTTATTTATTAATTCAATGTTGCAATTTGTTAAAGGGATATTAATTCTACATTGAGAGAATGTAAAAAATTTTGGAAAATAGGAGGCATTGAACGATCGGAGAGGAGCAATTCCGGTTGAGCCGGCTATGCAAAGAGGACTATAGGCAGCCCAAGGGCAGAATTGAGGCATTTCTCGAGATGATTGATTTGAAAAATACACTTCAGCCCTGCTTTTATTAGCGGGGCTAATATTTTTTAGCGACTCAAACGAAAAAGGGCAGGTTCAGTATCCTGGCGGACTGCCTACCCTTTTCCAGGAGCGTAGTGCAATTTAGCACATCCTCCTTTTTTATTTACCCCTTTTTATCTGATCCGCCATCGCTTTAAGACCGCTTTTCAGATTAACCGGTTACTTCTTGTAATAGCTGCCGAATAATAACTTTGTTAAGCTGCCTCCTTCACCTATTACAATTCTTTCGCCCTGGCTTTTAATCCCTGCTTATTTGTAACTCCTACTTCTCAAGGGGCATTTTCTTACTTTTTGGCTGGTTATGGTTTCCCACTTTTCCACCGAATTTCAGTTAACCGGTAGATACCTACTCGACTCCCCCAAGTAAAAGCCTTTGCCACAGCAGATTATTAACAGCCCCGGCTTATTTCGCCGGTTTTTTAAGGGGTATCCCTCTTACTCGGGCGGCCCCTTTCTGAAGTCAATTCAATAATACTTTATGTTTTTATTTGTGTCAATAGTTAATTATAAAAATTTTATAAAATTTAAAGATTCCGATATATAGAATGCGCAGATACTGATCCCGGATTGCAGCCAAAGGCGAAGAACCCTCATGAGATGAATCATTCGAATTTTAAGTTATTTTTTGCCGGCCGTTTCAGCGCAATATTTCGCTTGTGCGTCGCAAATATAGAATTAGGAGTGTGTAAATTATTTTTATGTGTCACATTTATACCTCCTACTTTACCGTATATTTTTGTTATGGACTTCACGGACATGTTTACTTTGCCGTACTGCTCTATTAGTCTGTAAAAAACAGGGAAATGTTTACGGGACAGGATTATTGTAAGTACCAACCGTTCCTTGCCCTCTATGCCATAGCCTACTGTAGTGGTTACAGAGTATCCGTGTTCCCTTAAAGTATCTGCCAAAAGTTTGCCCGGACTAGAATGTTTGTAAATACTGATTTCAAGCAGTCCCAAGGCCAGTTTTTTTTCAATTTTGTTTGCTAAAACACACCAAG
>JBAZGB010000105.1:0-6293 GCA_041653135.1 Eubacteriales bacterium
CCGGAGATATGTTGACTACACCGTCAGCGGCGCCTACTTTAAAGGTTTCGCTGGCTGAACAGCCGCCCCCGGCCGCATCCAGAGTCCACACGCCCATGGGAGCATCCACCGGAATTGTTAAATGGAAACTAAACGAGCCATCTGTGCCGGTACTGGTCTCATCCACGTAAAAAACTGCGCCGTTTGGATTTTTAACGGTAATGGCTATGTGTACGCCTGATACCTCTTCCCCAATATATTTACCTTTAATTTCCATAGTTTCTCCCGGCATTGCGCTGAACTTAACATCAAGCTCTATACCCGGGATTATTTCATCAAGATCAACGGTCAGGTTGTCGTCTTCCGGCGCCGGATCAAACCAGATTGACAGCAGCGCGCCGCCCAGCATTCGGGCCATGCTATCCGTAGACGAAGCCATCCCCTGGATCACCGGAAGAATCTGCTGATTAACCGACTCATCACCCTGGTAATGGGACACCATGGCATCAGCCAGCAAGTCATTAATGGTCAGAGGGGGAACTGCAACCGTATTTGCCAGCTGTTCGGCCTGTTGTAAAGCTTCTTGCGGCGGAACTCCCTGGTTTATCAATATGCCTGCCAGTACCTGAGGAATCAGCCCTTGCAGACCTTCCACCAGGAATTCTTTGGCGTAATCGGGGAAGGGTTTCCCGCCAGTGTCGTAATTGATGGACTCAATGTGAGAGGTGGTCACAATCAGCTTGTTATCTGCCGTCAGTTCCACCAGACGGTAAGGACTGGGGTATGTCACCAGCGATCCGGTTTCGATATCATAGATATACTTGTTGCCCACCTGCTTCGATACAACGTCCTGGGCATGAAAGTGGCCGGTAAAGACAACATTCATTCCCGCCTGGGCAAGTTCTGAAGAAATGTGATCCGCATCATTGATCACATATTCCGGAAAAATCTGCCTCTGGACGGTGAAGTGATCGATCAGGTTGTGGTGCATCATCCCTAATACAGTCTTTCCGGCCAGTTTTGCCGCGCTGATCTGGTCTTTAATCCAGTTCAGAGTGTCTGCTGAAAAAGCGCCTTCGGTCATACCGTATACGGCTGAATCCATCGCTATGATCCTGAGACCGTTTCCGGGCTCAACCACATAACTTAACGAGTTGGGATCTTCGGCAATAGCCTCCGCGTACCCAAAGGAACTGTAAATGTTTTTGAATTCCTCGGGCGACAAGTTATCCACCGGAATTACCTGGTCGTCGACATACTCACAAGCATCCGGGTTATTGATATCATGGTTGCCATCGATGACAAACACCTTCTTGCCGCAGTCCTCCAGCCCTGCAATTATTGCCGCGAATTTTTCATGGCTGGTCTGTTCGCCGTCCTTGGTGAGGTCGCCCGGGATCAGAACCACGCCCGCATCAGTATTCTTGATTTGCTCAATCATCTCTTTGACGATAGCGTCGCTTTCGGCCAGCATTTTCCTGTCATTGGACAGGTATTCTTCAAAAGCCGCGCCCGAAGCGCCAAGTTCGGGGTCGAAGTAGTGCGGATCTGCGAAAACAGCAATTTTATTATAATCTGGCACAGGCGGCAGGGACAAATTCTCAACATTGGCAGCTTTTCCAATCCCCGCCGGAACGCCAAAAATGGCCCCCATTAAGATGACCACGGTCATGAACAGGTACGGCAGACGGCGCCATAGCTGTTGTGTGTGTTGAGCGCATCTCATTTCCAACACCTCTTTAGATTTAATCAAAATCCGGTATCAATGGAAAACTTCTTACTCACCCCCCCCGTAAAAACAACAATCTTCAGTCCAGGTCCTTACTCTTTTTAGAACAGCTAAAAAGGCCAGAAATATTATGCCATATCTTCTTTAAGCAATTATTAAAATCCCGTAAGCTGGAAATTAAGTTGTTGTAAAATTACTGTTAAGACAATATTAAGCAAAATAAATTGCGATGCAGTAAAAGGTTCTCGAAATAATATTTACCAAAAAAAGAAAATCTTTTTTAATTTTGTTATTGCAATATATTACATTTTTAACCAAAATTTAAAGTTTAGTTAGCATTGATTTAATAATGCTTTAAAAAAAATTTTTTATAATCAATTAAACAAGTAAACAGGATATGCTTAAACGGCCTTACGCCAATTGTTGCCTGGTATAAGTGTGAGGAATCTTTAAGGAAGAGGTGATTAACGCCAAAGATTTAATTCATAGCTTGCTGTACGAAAATAAAATTCTCATCATTCCGATGACTCCGCGCAAGCGGCATGGATGTTTAAAAAGAATGAAAGTGGGGTGTTTAATATGTCAAGGAGAATTTTAAATTTCAGGTTTTTCGCATCTTTAATTTGTCTGGTTCTCCTTTTTTACTGCGTCTCTTTTTTTATTTCCTCCAATATCCTGGCTGCCGAGCAGAATCTCAAGCTGCAAATACTGGCCATTAATGATCTTCACGGGGCCCTGGAGTCAAGAACTTTAAACAACAAGCCTATTGGCGGCGCAGCGGTTTTAGCCGGCTATTTAGATAAGTGGGAGAATGAAGCTGCCGCGCAGGGGATTCACACCTTTCGGGTGCACGCCGGAGATGTGATTGGGGCAAGCCCTCCGATATCAGCCCTTCTGCAGGACGAACCGACCATGAACATTTTAGGCGTGGCCGGTTTTGTTTACGGATGCCCGGGCAACCATGAGTTTGATGAAGGGAGGGAGGAACTTTTGCGCCTGCAAAACGGAGGCGCTCACCCAAAAACGGAACCTTACACCGGCGTCTGGCCAGGCGCTGCGACACAATATCTTTGCGCCAGCGTAGTGGATAAGCAAACTCAGCAGCCTATTTTTCCCCCTTGCGCCGTCAGCGAAGTGGAAGGAGTTAAAGTAGGCTTTATCGGCGCTGACTTGGAAGAGACACCCACCATCGTCAAGCCTTCCGGTGTAGCAACCCTCGATTTTCTCGACGAAGCGCAGTCCATCAACAAATATGTGAACGAGCTCAAAGAGCAAGGTGTTGAAACTATTATTGTCCTCCTGCACCAGGGCGGCGCCGGCGACCGCCAGGGCGGGCCGATTTCGGGAGAAATAGTTGACATAGTAAACGCCATAGACGACGAAGTGGATGTTGTTATCACCGGACACACCCACACCGGCTTCTGGGGAAACATCGGCAGCAAGATAGTCACACAGGCATACTCCAACGGCACCGCTTTTGCTGATATTGATCTGACTGTTGACCGTACGACCAAAGATGTGGTGGAGAAAAGCGCCCAGATAATTGATACTTACCACGACGCAGCTATCCCCGCTGATGCCGCGGTGGAAGAACTGGTGAACTACTATAAAGAACTGGCGGCCCCCATCAGCAACCAGGTGATTGGAACGGCTGCTTATGATTTGACAAAGGACCAGAACAATGCGGGAGAAAGCGCCCTGGGCAATTTAATTGCCGATGCTCAGAAATGGAAAATGGGCAGCGAGCTCGCTTTTATGAATCCGGGCGGCATCAGGGCAAATCTTAAGAGTGGGGAAGTAACCTGGGGAGAACTGTACACCGTTCAGCCCTTTAACAACACCCTGGTAAAAATGAATCTTACCGGGGCCCAAATCGAGACGCTGATGGAACAGCAATGGAAAGACCAGCCCTACCCCCGAGTTTTACAGATTTCAGGTCTAAACTATACCTGGGATCCCGCCCAACCGGCCGGCGAACGGGTGGACCCCGCTAAAATCCTGGTCAATGGTCAGCCCATTGAAACAGAAAAGACTTATAGCGTGACGGTAAACAGCTTCCTGGCTGACGGAGGTGATAATTTCACCGTCCTAAAAGAAGGTACGGAACGGGAAAACGGGCCGGTAGACCTGGATGCCTTGGTCGAGCATGTCCAACAGCTGGACCAGCCCTTTGGCTCCTCTATCGAAGGAAGAATCAGTATCCCCCCGGATATATTTGTTCAGGTCACAGATTTACACATCAGTAATTTTACCGATGCCGAGAAAACTTTTCAGGCGAAATACGATCCCCTTGCATATGCCCCGATATTTGTGGAAGAAATGAAAGCCCTGCGACCTTCCTTTATCGTAGCCACCGGCGACCTGGTGGCAAAGGCCGAAACGAAATCTCTGGCAAAGGGCCTGGAGTGGTTTGATCTCTATCTGAATAATATTGTCAATCCCGTTACCTCGGAAGGAATAACCTTTTATCAAGTACCCGGCAACCATGATGCAGGCGGTATAAAGTACTATAAAAAATTAGAAGACATTCCGGAAGATCTCAAAGAATACTATGGAGACGGGCTCTTTACCAAAAAGACAGGATTTCCGACGTTTTATTCATTTGACCAGGGTGACTATCACTATATTGTTCTGGATCCCCTGGAATTGGATAGAACCGTCAAACTCCCCGAAGAGCAGTTAAACTGGTTGAAAAACGACCTGGAAGCAAACAAGGAGAAGAATATCATTTTATTCTTCCACCAGCCTTCTTCCAACTGGGAAGACTGGGCGGAGGTAAGCGATATCCTGGACGGCTATAAAATAAAAATGATGCTTGCCGGGCACTGGCATACCGACGAAGCTGTGGATAACGGTTTTCCCGAACAGGCCACCAGTTCGTTCAGCGGCTGCTGGTGGCGGGAAACCGTGGGTAAGGACGGCACTCCCACAGGCTACCGCCTGGTTTATCCCCTGGCCGGTGAAGTACGTCATTTTTATAAGGAACTGGGGGCCAATCAGCAGATTAACATCACTTCACCCGTGGATATTGCCATTGACGGAGATACTTCATTAAATGTGCAGGCCTATGACGCCCTGCAGCCGGTAAAAAAACTGTTCTACCGGATTGACGGGTCAGCCTGGCAGCCTATGTATATGGAAAAGGTAGGAGTTTGGTACGACGGGAAAGCAGCCCTGAATATCACTCCCGATAATAATTATCATAAAATCGAAGTTGGCTATGAAGCCGCCGATGGAACAGTATTCAGCAAGGCGCAATGGTACAAGTTCGCTGATGATAATACAATAACCATTCAAGAGATTTATGATCATTTTGATAAATTCCATGGGCGCTATGCTACTGTTAGGGCTACGGTTACGGCTGCCTTTGTGGACGGGCAAATGCCGGTTCTGCAGGATGAAACGGCCGGTATTACCGTGTGGGCCGGTGAATGCGCGGGCAGGCCCGCTTTCTACGATGGTCAGGGGCTTATATTGAGAGGGAAGGTAGCCACCGACGGTAATGGACTGCAGCAGATGCATTTAAATGACGCGGAAAATGTCCGGATTACAGGCACACCCTGGCTACCGTCGCCGAAAGTCCTTGAAATACAGGCCGTAGGCTCATACTTTTATCAATTGGTCAAAGTGGAAAATGTCAAGGTAACAGAAGCATCGGAATACGAGTTTTATGTACAAGACGGTCTGGGACAAAAACTGCTCATTTATACCGGTGATGTCAGGCCCGCATACAATCCCCTGGACAACCTGAAAATAGGAGATATTATAAATGTTTCCGGTATAGCCTGGTCCTATTTGGGTGAGGCCGAAATCTGCCCCCGCTTTCCGGAAGACATTGTTACTGTCACTCAGGCCGGAGAGCCGGCACAGGAGACAGCTACAATAGACTGGCTGGGGGTTTACGATGACCAGCAGAAAGCGTACCAGGGGCCTTTAATGGCAGGAAAGAGTTATTATCTGGTATGCAAACCGAAAAAGAATACCGCCGGAAGCGCAAGCGCACTGACAATTCTGGAAGTTCTCAACAACAGCCAGCCCCAATTTTTAAACGCCGCCCGCCTGTCAGTGACGGAAAACCAGTCTGAATTCGCAGCCCTTTACCAGCCGGCGGCGAGCGGTAACTTTACATTGAAATGTTTTTTATGGAACGAATGGAGCAACAGTGTCACCTGGAGCTCGCTGGCCGAACCGAAGGAAATTGATATCACAGTATCTCCATAGATAGAACTGTATGTATCTTAGCTGTCTCACCATTGATGATAAAAACCGCTTGCCGGATACCAAACCGGCAAGCGGTTTTTATTAACACTGTTTGATTTAGTATACCAAGGTCAATCAACACTATTTGTAAGTATTCAGTGAACCCGCTTTAACCCCATAACCCTGCTGCTTCCTACGTTTTCCTAATAATTTGTAGTTTGACTTAAAAATTTGATTAATGGGACTGGACACGTAGTATTTTTTATTGCATAATTAATACATGAGCACTCTATCAACCGCCCTTGAAGAAAATCCAATATGGTCTTTAAGCGCCGCTTGTTCTTTTCCTGATTGCCCGATAGTCAGACAGAAGGATTTTGAACTC
>JBAZGB010000106.1:0-6252 GCA_041653135.1 Eubacteriales bacterium
TTCTTTACAGCCTCATAGGAATAAAGTATAATTAGTCTTTGGTATCATCTTTGCCCTGTCGTCTAATGGTAGGACACAAGATTCTGGATCTTGTTATCATGGTTCGAGTCCATGCGGGGCAGCCAATATTTCTTTTGCGAGAACTTAGGCTTTTTTATCCGTCTGAGTTCTTTTTTTTTAGGTGAGCCGCCGGCGGTTTTCCGGGAATGGGGGTCTATATCAAAAACCAGAACTTCCTCTATGGGGAGGCTATTCGGGTCAACAAATGGCCGGTATGATATCTTGAACTCGTCGTCCTTGGCCTCAATTTTCTCAATCATTCGCGCTAAGAAATTCTTCCGGGTGTAGAAGTCCTTGCTCTCCATAAGGTCGATAAGAAGTCCGGCATAAGCTTTGACCCATTTTCCATCTAATTGAGCTTCTGTAACCTGCTTAATCTCGCTGTCTAATATTTCCTTCTCTCCTTCCAGCATTTGAATATCTGCTTTTAATTCTCTTATCCTTGGCGCCAGGTCATCGGCGTTCAACTCTTTGCCGGCCTCAATTATTTCGTAGAGGCGTTGGAGCTTTAAATTCTTTTTTTTGATTTCTCCTTGAATCCGGGCAACCTTCTTACCGAGGTCTGGAGCAACGTCCTTTATTACCTTGAATAGATTGACTGCCAGCTCTTCAAGGTTCTTTTCAGTGAGGATATACTTTTGGATTTTTTCAATTATCTGCGCCTCTAATCTATCTCTATTATATTCCGGAGAATTGCAGGCAATCTTACCCTTACGGCTCTTGGTCCCGCACATATAGTAATGGAACTTGCCGCTCTTGGCGGAGGCTCCTACATAGCGCGCGCCGCACCGGCCGCAGGTGACTAAGCTGGATAAGAGGTAGGAATCGTTATGTATGCGCGGAGGAGCACTTTCTGCCCCTTTACGCCTAAGGATAGATTTTACCTTTGCATCCAGTTCCCGGGAAACGATGGCAGGATGGCTATTCTTGACCATAAGAGGCTCTTGCAGGGTCTTAAACGGCCGGTTGTTGGCATTGATGTTCTTGCCGAAGATCATATCCCCTACGTATTTTTCGCTGATTAGAATGTGTTCTATGACTCCCGTCATAAAATACTTACTTGTGCGTGGTCGAAATTTTCTACTGTTAAGTTCAATTACCAGTCCTTTTATACCGACGTTCCCGCGGGAATAGCGTTTATAGATATATTCAACTATACTGGCCTCTTTAGGGTCAATTTCGAGTTTTGGCCTACGGCGGCCATTCTGCTCAACATATTTCTTCCGGAAGCCATAGGGAGCCGCGCCATGACACCAGAAGCCTTGTTTTGCGGCCTCTACCATACCTTTGATGGTTTCTCTTGCCAGGTTGAGGGAATAGAACTCATCCATACCCTCAAGTAGCGACTCGACCAGTATCTCGGTAGGGTCATTAGAGCCAACCATCGGCTGAGTAGCGGAGACTACTTTTATACCTTGCTTTCGGAGAAGGTACTTATATTTTACAGAGTCGTAGCGGTTACGGGCGAAGCGGTCAAGCTTGTGTACGAGGATAATCTGAAAAGGAGGCGGAGAGGCCGTTGCCTGCTGTATCATCTCCTGGAAGCTGTCGCGTTCATCAGACGTACCGGAGAGGGCTCGATCTTCAAAGATCCGGTAAATCTTCCAGTTCTGCTTATGCGCATATTCTAAGCAGGCACTCTTTTGAGCTTCAATGCTGAAATTACCTTCTTGCTGTTTAGAAGAGAAGCGGCAGTAGATAGCGCAGGATCTTAGATTTTCAGTAGCTTTAGACACAGGGGCTTCTAGTTGCTTAGTTTATCATCTTGTTTATTACTAATTTTAAGTAATTCATAACCATACGAAGCCATGCAGCTGTTATATGCTTTTTGCTTGCTCAGAGCTGAATCAATCCAATCATATCCACTTACGGAGCTTGAACGTGCTTTACATTGAGTTGCAGCCCAATCATATCCTTGCGGAGGATTCCATTCTGGATGGGTATTGCACCATTTTATTGTGTAACATGAACTCAAAATAAAAATTGACAAAACAATCAATACAATATCCTTAATTCGCTTCATTTTCCTCCTTTTATTTGCACAAAGCTAATATGGCTTGTCTTTTTTCTGGGGTGAGAGATGGCAAACATTCAAGAATATCAACAATAGCATTTTTAATATCCTTTTTATTTTTAAAAGCTGGCATAATTACTTTACGAAATACAGGATCATTAAGAATTTCTAATTGTTCAGGAGTAATGTTAAAGGGTATTTGCGTTTCTTCTGATACGAAAAAAGAGAGTGGCTTACCAAGAGCTGCCGCGATTTTTTTGAGAATTATAAAATCGGTTATATTCTCTTCCGCCTGTTCGTAATTGACAATCGTAACCCTATGGACACCTGTTTCCTTGGCCAACTTTTCTTGTGTCCAGTCTTTTTCTCGACGAGCCAACTCAATTTTTTTGCTTATTGTAATTTGTGGTTTACTTTTCATAAAAAATCACTTGACAAAATGAAGCTTTTGGTTTATATTTTGTAGTGTCAGGACAACAAGTATTTTTTTTGTCCTTTTGTGTAGTTTTAAAGCTACTTTTTCCATTGCTCTAAATGGAGGTGATTACCAATGAACGAAATTGAAGTTATGACAGTTGAAGAGGTCGCTGCTTTATTGAGAATCGAACCGCGCACTGTCTACCGGAAAGTCGAAGCCAATGAAATTCCTGGTGCTTTTCGAGTAGGCCAAGATGGCGCGATTCGATTTGTCAAAGAAGAAATCCTTAAATGGATTAACGGACAAATCCAAAAAGGGCTAAGCAGTGAACTCAGTTAACCTTAATATTAACAAAAAAAGACAAAAATGTCAAAGAGAGATTTATGAGTAACTTATCCCCCCTCAAGGCTATTCGCCTTAAATGTCTTGATTGTTCAGGTGGTAACGCCCAAGAAGTAAAAAATTGCGCGCTTTTTGAGTGCCATCTGTTTCCATATAGATTTGCAAGCAATCCTTATACATTAAAAAGAGGCAACCCCCAAGCCTTGGCGAAGTGGCGTTCTAAGAAATCCGTAAGCAATACAACAGGGATTTCACCAAAAACAGCCATTTCTGAGACACCTGTCAAGGAACTTTTGACCGTTTCCTAAAGAACGGTTTTTTATTATGGCATACTCAAAAAAAGACAAACCTTTATCTATCAGGCTTCCGGAGAAAACTAAAAGGATCATTGACGAAGAGGCGGATAAAAATACCCGCGACTTCCAAGATGAGCTTTTAGTTTTAATTACCGAAGCTCTACACGCAAGGAAGTATAACATAAAAAATTACACCTGAAAGTAGTGTTTTGTCAGAAGTGTAGTTTTTTGTAGTGCGGTGTAGAAAAGCGTATATTCACGACGAGATGAGAGACTATAAATATATCCCAGAATTATTGCCCTGCGGTCCTTTTGTGGATCCTTATGAGCTTTTTGAGACAGACAACCCAGCTCTTAAGAAAGTGGTAGAAGCTCAAAGGATATTCCGGAACCTCAGCGAAAAAGAATTCCTGCGCGGTCTGCCGAAGGTATTGGATATCGTTTGTAAACATTTCGGCATACCAAGAAGGAAAAGACAGAAATAATGATTAGAAACTCTTACGGATATCCCATTAGCCAACCAAAATTTATCATTAAAGTTCCACATATCATGGTTTTGGTAATTAGTATTCTTTTGTGGGTAACAATTATTCTAATTTTCACCGGAATAAAAAGCTTCGTAAAACCAGCGCACGTCGAGCTTGTCATACAAACCAATCTCTGGAAAGGCCTGATCGCAGAGGATGTTTCCGGAGGTTACCAGGGCATGTACGCCGTGGCCTGTTGCGTCCGGAACCGCCTTAATGCTGGAATGGATCACGGATTAGTAGCCATGAAGCGTAAAGACCTTAATCAGTTCTGTCATAAGCAAGGTAACAATTATCAACAAATGGCCAAAGGCATAATAAATAAAGTGTTCAGCCAGGCTGGTCCGGATATAACCGGGGGAGCAACGCACTACGAGGCGGTCGAGCGTTATGGATTACCTAACTGGGCAAAGGACATGGTTAAGACAGTGAAGGTGGGAGAGCATACATATTTCAGGAGGGCGACATGAGACATACGTCGGGAAGCGGGGTATTAAGATGAAAACATTCCTATTATCTTTAGGTATATTACTTTTTCTTGGAGCGTTTTTTTGTTTCATAATGGCCGTTCTTTTAATAAGAGCATTCAACTTTAGGAGGCATAAATGAAAAGGAGCCTGGTAGCAACTCTTACCGTAGCATTAGTAACCTTTGGTCTATGTTTCTTCATAGCCTGCAACCCCGCGGTATTTTTAAAAGGCAACTTTTACTATGCCGTCGAAACTTACGCCTGTCCTATATTGGACATTATGATCATAGTATCCATCATCAGCGTAGCAATAGCTATCAAAGCAAGGTCATGAAGATGAAAGGAGGAATGTAACACATGACGAAACAGAAAAAGGCACAGAGGAGGACGTTGCTTATAGTTAGACATCACATTTGGTTGTTTAAAAAATCAAAAAGAAAGGGGTGATAAGTGCCACGTTATGTTTGCCGGCAAGGTAAAAAGGTAACAGTTAAGAAGGCAAATGAGGTATGTCTTATCCGACGTTGCCCGGATTTACAGGTTAGAAGAGCAATAATGGAGAAAGGAAAATTAAGACACATGGTCATTCCGGTGGTTTTAGAGAGTTATGTTGATATTAACGGAAAATGTTAGGAGGAAATATGAAGCAGGGACAGCTGGAAAGAATACTTAAAGGTTGTATTGACATTCCCGGGATAGCTAAAGAATTAATTGCTCAGGGTTTCGCGTCGCCGATTACTAAGAAAATCTTCCCTACCGGAGCTGATTTCTTCGCACTCAAAAACGATGTAAACCGCATCAAAAGACTTCCTGATGGCTGGTTCAGGGATGAGTTCTTGAGCCTATTACATAGGAGGAAAGTGGAGATCTCTCCAGTCGAATTTGAAAAACATGTCCCGCGCCAACCCGCACAGGCGCATATCGCTTCTTTATCTGGAAAGGGTTATATCTACCGGATGTTTTTCACTTTTGAATGGGTAACGGCGTTTGATTATACCAAATACAACCCTGCATTGGTAGAGTCATATAATGTTCTGGGATTAAAAACAGATGATTGGTATTGGGCGGAGGAAGACCAAGCTGGCAATCCGGGCTACGCGCGGATTGTGGGTATCGAGGACGGCGGCGCGTACGACGACTATAAGGACAACAGTAATTATGTCCGGCCTGTCCGTCTCAGCCAGTGATTTGAATTTTGAAATTTTCGGAGAGGAGGTATTAAATGACAAAGGAAATTAGCGTCAACCTTGAAGACAAGCAAAAGGTTTTAAGTTGGATGAATAAAAATTGTTTAGGCTTTCGCAATGCCCTAACACGCGCAGATATTCTGCTTTCTATCAAGCTTCCCGATCGTTACTTTCGTAGGGTCATTAGCGAATTGAAGCACGAAGGACACATCGCAAGTACCTGCTCCAGAGGATATTGGGCCATCCCACTACTCACTAACGATAAAGAAGAGATAGAAGCTGCACTTGATAGCTATCGGGAAATGAAATCGAAAGCCCTTGACCTGCTTACCGGGTTAGACCAGCAGATTAAAAGGCTGGAGGATAGGAGGAGTTGTTTAACGCAACAGTTTGAATTTGCAGGAGTAGGAAATTAATAATTTTATAAGCCGAAGGAGGAGAGGAATGAGCAGTAAATTGGCACAGGTTAGGAGGATAGTAGAGGATTACGTTGATACCGACAGCATAGCGAGAAAACTGGTAGAAATCGGGTTTATTTTACCTTCCAAGAAGATCATAACCGCCGGAGTATCAGGCAGAGAACTTATGCTTAGTCCCAAAAGGTTTTATGTTTTGGGTGACAGCTGGATTAGAGACGAATATCTAAGCTATCACTGGAACAAAGCTTTTGACTGGTCGCCGGAGAACTTGGAGAAACATATCTCTTGGCAACCAGGACAGGATCACGCCGCGAGTTTATCCGATAAAACCCACCTTGTCCGGCAGCCGTCCAGGTTTGAGTGGCATACCCTTATGGACTTAAAGAAATACAATCTGGCCATTATAGAAGCGGCTAAAATCCTGAACTTAAAAACCGACGACTGGTATTTCACAGAAGAGGACTTAACTCCTGCTGGCTATCCGGGCGACGCGCGGATTGTGAATATCGAGAGCGGCGGC
>JBAZGB010000107.1:0-6240 GCA_041653135.1 Eubacteriales bacterium
TTCTTTTACATATTCATCCTTAACTCTGGGAAACGCTACACTCCCTACATTAACAAATGATTCATTCATGGATGATTGCTCACCGTTCGGGAATCTTTTCTGCAGGAATATCACATCTGTGACCACTTCAGTGCCGGCATTCTTCTTGAATGCGGATGAAGGTAACCGGATTGCTCCCAGAAAATCAGCCTGGTTTGTTATCAGCTTCCTGATCTCTGAATCCTTCTTATCCATGGTATACCGGGAAGTAACAAATGCAATTATCCCCCCGGGCCGTAGTCCATACAATGATTTTAGAAAATAGAAATCATGCAGCGCATATCTTTTATTTATTCCGGGTGTCTTTGCTGCAGGTGTCTCGGTTGGTGAATACTTCTCTTCAAGGAATGGCACGTTGGATATTATGAGGTTATAATAATCCTTGGGCATTTTGTGCGTCTCATAGCCCTGTACCTTTATAATGGCGTTTTGATATAACTGTTTTGCAATGCGTCCCGTTATCGAATCTAACTCGATTCCAGACATTGCCATTTTTGTTGCGGTTGGTCTTAATCCGAAGAAATGCCCGATACCCATACCCGGTTCAAGCACGTTTCCACCATTAAAACCCAATCTCAATACAGCATTCCAAACATTCTGGATTACCATGGGGGATGTATAATGCGCATTCAACGTGCTGTGAATGGCAGTTTGATACTCTTCTTTGGTGAGAAGATCCTTTATTTCCTGATAGGATTTATCTGAAGATTTAAAAACATTGGATAGACCGCCCCATCCAACATACTTTACAAGGATCCGTTGTTCTGCAGGAGTGGCATATCGCCCTTCCTTCTCGATCGCCTTTAGGGTCCGGATGGCCTCTAGGTTGTCTTTTAGTTTTTGTGCGGGACCGCCCTGCCCGATTTCGTCTGCAGAATCTATTAAGTAATCTATGAATCTCCGCTCTGATTTAGCTCCTGGAATAGCTGTATTAGCTGGTTCATCTCCTCGTGCCCCTGCTCCTCCTCCGTCCGCTGCGGAAGAAATATATCCTGATACACTAGTTCCGCCGCTTGTCCCGGTTGCATCATCGGATCGCTGTCCATCAGTGATTTCATCTGTTTGGATGCCAAGATTGTCGCCTGTTCTATCAGCGCCTCCCATTTCCCCTTCTGCTTCATCTCCTGCGCGAATCCCGGCTGTGCCTCGCTCCACTGCGCTTCGATTGTCTCCCGTATCAGTGCTGACATCTATGCCTCCTTCTTCCTCTTTTGCAACATTCTCTTCTGTGCTCGATACTGGTAAAATGCCTCTCTCTCGTCCATTCGTTTTTCGAATTCCGCCTGTCTCTGGTCGAGTGTCAATCCTTGTTCCGTTTTCACCTTCCCATTCTTCATACTCTATATCCTCTCTACTTGATAATTCTTTTGCATTTGCTTCAATTTTTTGCTGCTTTGACTCAAGGTCTGTCTTTGTTACCCATCGGTGAGTTTTTTCCCACCTATCTTCTAATCTTTTGAGTGAAACCGCTGCAGGAACCTTTACGTGTATAACTCTTACAGTATAGCCACTGGATTTTAAAAAATCTATTTTATCAAAAATGGTCTTTTTTGTTTTTCCTAATACCGGTAATACAAAATTATCCCCTGCCTCAATTGCTCTTGGTATCAATAAATCTTCAAGTATTAATGCAGATTCCTCATGTACCGCATTTGCTCCAAGGCCATTATCATATTCAGGCAGTAACTTTTTAACCTCATCACTATCAATGAGCAAATAATTATCAAGATCAAAAGACTTTTCTGCAATAGTAGACTTCCCTGAAGCAGGAAGACCAATAATGATAACCGCCTTGTGCTCTTTTTTCTTTGCTCCGGTACCATATAGCTTATCAGCAATTTCATTCCGTAAGGCATCGCGCTCTGGGGTATTAATTTTAATTGTTTCGGGAAGTGATAACGCATACGTACCCGCCTCATCATAAGACATATCCTCATTTTTCTTACGAACAGTCTTCTTAGTACGTGTTTTTGGGAGTGCTGACTCATCAATAGTGATTCCATACTTCTCTTCCAGTGCCGCTTTAGGACCCGTCTCAATCTTCTCGCGCTTCTCACCGTTGACCATCTCATTGAGTTTAAATTCGTAGTTTCCATCTGAACGCTCGGTAATCTCTTTTATTGAATAGTCACGCTTTTTATATGGGAACGGTTGTAACTTTTTAACCCGTCTTCGTTTTGCCGGTGCTTTCTTTTCGGTGGCCGCTGGTTGCTCCGCTGCTTTTTTGTAATCCCAGTTAATGCCCTTAAACGATTCATTAAATCTTAAAGGCATTACTATTCCAACAAACTCACCCGCTTTATTATAAATTTTAACTGGTCGTACTTCCAATTTTCCATATTTATCATCACCGGTACTTTTAAGTGTATGTCCAGGAAACTCTTTGTTAAGATATGAAACAGTTTCAGTCTCTATTGATACCGTTCTACCATCAGGAGTAGTATAAGCACTCGCGTTCTTTTTTTCAAATTGAATATTCTTCCTGTGCTGTAATGGTATCCCTTCTCCTTCTGGTATCACTGCAGCGGTATTAACATTTTCCCTTAAATCTTCTGTTTTCCCTGCCTTTTTCTTTTTCTCCCAAAGTGCATCAAACCGTTTCTGATAACTGGGGGGGATTTTACCGGCTGCAAATAATAAATGTCCATCTGTTAAATCTCCCGTGTTTCCTATCACCAAATATGAACTATTGGGTAGTGCATTGTTTACACTTGGCTTTAACCAACCTTCAATAGGTTTGCCAATGGAACCTTCCTTACCACTGAATCTTACTTCAGGGTCCGGATGATTCTCTATATCAGTTTCGTCTGTTGGCCCTGGTTGCTCGGCTTCTGTTTCGGGTTGCTTTTCGACTGGCTTTTGCTCTGTGGCTGGCTGCTCTTGTTTTTCGGTTGGTGTATCAGATTCTTTATCATCAGGTTCAACCCGTACTCGTGGCTCACCTTCGGTATCGGGCTTGGTTTGTTCTTGATCTGCATAATCAACTGTCCTTCCTCTTTTTTGTTTTGCAATATATAACGCATCGTCAGCTTGTTTGTAGCTTTCACCAAAACCTGCAGAGATGTTTATATTAGTCAGTCTTCCATCATCGAATGTAGATTCGAGTAAGCGTTTTCGGGTACGCTCTATACTATCTAATATAGTCTTTTTGTCGATACCTGTCAACGGGAATGTTACGAATTCTTCACCACCCCATCTTGTCGGTGTCCCTGCCTTTTCAAACTCTTCATTGAGGATAATTCCAATATTATTTAATACCTCATCCCCCACCTGGTGACCAAAGTCATCATTAACCTTTTTGAAATGATCAATGTCTATGTGTGCCTGGGGAATATCTGCAGGAATATCAATCTTTTTACCCTTGTCACCAATGATTTCCCGTGTTAATCCCTGATCTTTTGCCCATATTCTATTTTTAAGACCGGTTAATCCATCTATTTGTGAGGCTTCTTTTACAGATGAAAGCTCTTTAATATGATCGCGGATAACCTTCTTTGATGTTTCGGTTAATTTCGAAATCTCTTCTACTGCTTTATCCTCCGATATTCCTGCATCCGTGCCCTCTTTTTCAAGGGTTTTCTTAAACACCTCAACAATATCACCATCGTTTTCCTTTATTTGCTCCGGTGTTTGCTGCTTAACTTCGGCTCCCCTGGTTTCCTCTGGCTGTTGTAGATCTTCGCCGCCTTGGTCTTTGCTGACTTCTCCGACATCCCCTGCGATATCAGGCTGTCCCTGATCCCCTTGTACTTGTTCGGCATCCTGCGCCCCTTTGGTTGGCTGTTCGATGACAACGTTCTCACCATTCTCTATTTTATTAACAACATCCCCGATCGTAATGTCAGGAGGAAGGTTTACCTCTTGTGGTGTAGTTGGTGTTTTCGGTAGTGGTGTTTCGCTGACAATCGGTTGATTATTTTCATCATCCCATAAAGTAATCGCCGGCGCCGCATCCTTCGCTTCTCTCTGTGCTGCTTGTTTCACTAAATTGCCACCAATACCAAACAGGGTAAGCACACCCATAGGTCCTGCCGCCGCTGCCATTTCCTGGCCCATATTGGTTAATAATCTGCCTACCTTTTTGGTTAGGGCTTCTTTTGGTGCTCCTTCGATCGTTCCTTTTCCTATTTCTGTGGCAATATCCGTGGTTAGCCTCTGAAAGCCCTCTTCACCAACTTCCTTTGCCCAATCGACACCCTTTGTTTTAACAATATTTAATATCATAGATCGGATGGAATTGCCCATTGCTTCCTTACCGATAATTTTTTTTAACTGAGCAATCTCCATATTTTCAACCTGGGCATAGATAACACCGCCTACCGCTGCTATCTTTCGTGCATTGTCGTTCGATACCCCCGCCTCAATCATATCGGCATACGTATCGCCCATTCCCTGCCGGGACCACTCGTATCCGCTCCATAACTGCCCTACAATGGGAACAGAACCTTTAACACCTGTTACTATCATTGGTGCAAGCATCTCGACTGTGGCAAGCGCCAGCTCCTTCAGAATGCCTTTTTTCTCTTCTGGTGACCGACCAGCCGCATTGTTGTATTGTGTGCGTAATGCAATGGCCTGTTGTGCCTGTTCCGGATTGTTCGCTATTGCTGCATCTGCTATTGCCTGGGAAATGACGAAGGAAAGGTCCCCGCGCTCGAATGCTTTGCCATACTCATTACCACCCTTTTTCTTTAACTGAGCAATGCGTTCGGTGATTTTGTACTCTTTCATCTCCCATGGATCCAGAATATCAGCAATTTTAATCAGGTTTTCTTTCGCCTCAACGAATGGTTTCTGCTTATTCGGGTTTTCTTCGTACCTCTTTGCAGCATCAAGAAAGCCTTTCACAACAGGGGATTCATCCTTGACCATCTCTATGGATATAGTCCCGTCTTCGCGCCGATACTTATCTGTGAGTGATTTTAACGCCTCTGGGGTTGCTGGTTCTTGTGTTGTCTTATCCGCCCCTATAATCTCCCTGCCAAATTTATTCTGGAAGTATTTATCATTATACGGATTCACAATAGGATATACCATTTTGCCAGCTGCTCCGGTAGCCGCTGCCGCTGTTTTTAATGCCGCCCCTGTTGCAGGTGCCGCCCCTGCAAATTCTTCAGTGTTTTTTCTGGTTGAATCCTGAATCTCAGGAGGAAGTAGTTTTATTATCTTATCACGGTCCGGTACCGGTACATCTTTTAAAATGTCTGCATATTTTTTCGGATTGGTTTCTTTCGATGAAACCATCTTATGAACCTGGTTGGTAACCTTAGAATACTGGGGGGATATCTCCATTGATGCTACTTTAGGAACGCCAGGAACCTCGGTAGATGAAGCAATTTCACGTTCTGCAGGTATACCCGTTACCGGTTGTGTAGCATAAACACCTGCTACCTGTTCAGGGGATGGTGTATACTGGTCCTCTGGTAACTTCGGTAACATTTCATAGGGTTGAACGGGACCAATAGGTTTAATCCCAAAATCAGGAGCAGAATAAGATGTCGGACCAATGGCCGTGGCTTGGGGTTGCTGTGGAGGTGGTGGTTCCTCTCCAACATTCGGTAATATGTTGAGTGGGGTGGTGTCTATTTCAGGTGGTGGTAATTGTTCTGCAGGGGAAGCAAAATCTTCGATAACAGCTGTTGAAATATCGAAACCTTGCTTTTTGTCTTCTTCATCAACAACAGCGGTATTAATATCGAACATTTTATAGTTCCTTTATTACTTTAATGATCTTTCCTTTAGAATCAACCAATACCCGGGCTTTGTTTCCTTTTGCATCTGTGGCAATTACTTCACGACTACCCTCACCTTTTATTTTTGCTTTTGTTATTGCTGATGTTGTTTTTTCTTTTTGTTGCGCCTCTTCCAAATATTTAACCATATTGGCATTGGCTATTTTTTCCTGGGATTCCAGTTTTATTAACTGCTCCCTGTACGCGCCAGCTTTTTGACTGAGTGATGCCTTGTCTGCAATTGCTTTTGTTATTTTTTTATCAATATCTGCCATCATCTCTTCATCGGTTTGAATTGCAGGATCCGACTGTTGAGATTTTAACCCTTCTATTTCTTGTTCCATTTTTTCAAGGTCACCTTCTACCTTGGCTAACTCTGAATCTTTTAATGCTGCCAGTTTTGCGGCGGTATTAAACTCAATACCAACTTGTTTTGATTGAGCCGCATCAAATTGTCGTTCCATCCGGT